>CAYPVG010000072.1:0-3734 GCA_964414085.1 uncultured Boseongicola sp.
GGATCATGTTGCGATCAGACGGCGGCGGTTTTGCCCAGCATGCGGCGGGCGCTTCACTACATATGAACGCGTACAACTCCGCGATCTCGTAGTCATCAAATCCAATGGCAAGCGTGAAGACTTCGACCGCGACAAGCTCGAACGCTCAATCCGCATCGCTCTGCAAAAACGCCCCGTCGAGCCCGAGCGTATGGACCAGATGATCTCCGGCATCGTGCGGCGGCTTGAAAGTATGGGCGAAACGGACATCCCATCCACCACCATTGGCGAGATCGTCATGGAAAGCCTCGCGCGGATCGACACGGTAGCGTACGTGAGATTTGCCAGCGTTTACAAGAACTTCCAGGCGGCGGACGACTTCGACAAGTTTGTCAGCGAACTTCGCCCTCCCAACAAAGACGAGTGAGCCAAGACCACGAAGCCCACATGCGCCACGCGCTCGCGCTTGCGCGGCGCGGGCTTGGGCGAGTCTGGCCAAACCCGGCCGTGGGCTGTGTCATCGTCAAAGATGGGCGGGTCATTGGCCGTGGGCGCACCGCTGACGGCGGGAGACCTCACGCAGAACCACAGGCACTTGATGAAGCTGGGGCCGGGGCTCAAGGATCTACAGTCTACGTGCGTTTGGAGCCTTGCGCTCATCACGGTCAGACGCCGCCCTGTGCTGAGACGCTCATCAAAGCCGGTGTCGCCCGCGTCGTGATCGCTCACACCGATCCTGACCCGCGCGTCGCAGGGCAGGGCACTGCAATGCTCAAGTCCGCCGGGATCGACGTCGTTGAAGGCGTCTGCGAAGTTGAGGCCCGCGCCCTCCAATCCGGCTTCCTGTCACGCGTCACGCGTGGACGCCCAATGCTGACGCTCAAACTTGCTATGACACTTGACGGTCGCATCGCGACCGCCTCCGGGGAAAGCAAGTGGATCACCGGTCCCGAAGCCCGTGCCCGCGTCCACCTATTGCGCAGTTCCCACGACGCCGTGATGGTCGGGGCAGGGACAGCGCGTGCCGACGATCCCGATCTGCGGGTGCGCGATCTTGGGATCTCACGCCAACCCGTCCGCATCGTTGCCTCGCGCCACCTCCGGTTGGACCAAGGCAGCACGCTCATGCGGACTGCTCAGGACGACCCTGTTTGGATCATCTGCGATGAAGACGCGGCAAATTCAAATGAAGCCACCCTCTGGGCCACGGCGGGGGCAACTCTAATCCCGGTGCCGTCCAAAGGCGGACACTTGTCGCTCCCAGACGCTCTGAAAGCACTCGGCGACAAGGGCCTCACACGCATTTTTTGCGAAGGGGGCGGCATGTTGGCCGCGTCACTTCTCACCGCCGATCTCGTCGACGAACTTATTGTTTTCTCAGCAGGAAAACTCATTGGGGCCGAAGGGCAACCCGGTGTCGGCCCGCTTGGTCTGTCCGCTCTTGCCGAGGCGCCTCGCTTTGACCTCATCAAGACTGAGCGAATTGGACAGGACGTCATGCAGCACTGGAAGAGGCCGTCAAGGCCGTAAGCCTACCGTCCGTTTCAACAGCCGTTGCAGAGGCGACAGTCGCGAGGTCACAATCGCGTTGCCCTTCATCTCAGCCAACATGCTGACGGCTTGCTCAGGCGACAGAGGCGCGCCGCTCTCGGGATCGAAGTAGCGCGGATACCCGATCAGCGTGGCGTGAACCAAACCGGCCAAACTGACCTCCCCGCCACGATGGGCAGGTGCAGGCGACAAATCGTTGGTAAATCCCCATCCGGCGTAAAACGGCATACCCGTGCACGTGACCGGAACCCCTCGGATCAATGCCTCAAACCCCATGGTCGAGGTCATGGTCCAAAGCTCGTCTGCGACGTCCATTGCCGCCAACGTCCCGGTGTTTGACAGCTCGAAATCCGCCAAACCTTCCAAATCGCCTGGTTCAACGCGTCCTTTGCGCAAACCAGCCTCCACATCCGGGTGTGGTTTCCACAGAATGTGAGCCTCGGGGTTTTGCGCCCGCGCTCGTCGCAACAGTTCAAGGTTTGTAGCGACCTCACCGGCCCCTTTCAGCACCGATTGATCGTCTTCTACCTGCCCAACCACAAGGATCGCCCGCCGCCCATCCTCTTTAGGTATGGAAACGTCATCGAGATTGTATTTGGTCAAACGTTCCTTGGTTATGCGTTGCATTAAACGGTTCGCACGTTCGATTTCTGCAAGAGGCAATCTGCCTGAATTTGCAATCAGATTGTCCAATTCAGTCTTTTTGGAGGGGTCAAAGTAGGGTCCAGTCCGATCTATCGTTAACGAAAGCGGCACGACCAGATCCGCACCCAATCCACGCGACCTTAAGAACCCGTCTTCAACCCTCCAAGCGCCGTCCGGAGCATCCGAGGCACCCCAAGCCAAAACCTTGCGCCCTGTTTTCGCAGCTTTTCGCGTCGCTGCAGCCGGGGAGCTCGCGAACACCATTGGCTGCACCGATCCAAAAGCGCGTTTGAAAAACGGACGCTTCCATCGGCGCATCCCAACACCGACATATCCCGCCCGATCTTCGCGCCATGCTCTCGCGCGGGCGGCCAGTGCAGCAATCACGTCTTCAATCTCACAACGGCGGTCGCCCGCCGCGTCATACCATATCGGATAAAGGATCATCGCCGCCGCAAATAGCTGCGCGCGCGTCAGCTCCCGACCGCGTCGCGCCAATGGCACTTCATCAATCGTCCGACCCCAGCCTGCGTAAAAGGGCTGGCCGAAAACGCGAGGTTTATGGCCTGCGAAGATCGCCTCGAACCCAAGCATCGACGAATGCGTGTAAACCGCAACGGCTCCGTCAAACAGGTGCCACGGGCTCACAGGATCACTGAAGAACCGCGCCCGATCCACGCCCAAATCACCTTCGAAATGCCCAGGGCGCTTACCCGCCAGTGTCTCGGGGTGGGGCTTCACCAGAATGTCTGATCCCGGATGCTCGGCTGCCGCAGCCTCTAGCATCTGCGTGAAAACATCCGGCCCATCACCGTTCAGAGCCGCGTCGTCCTGCGTTTGGTCGATCACAACGACATAGCCGGGATCAGGCACAGGCAGTTCAGGATCAAACCCGGAATATTTTCCCAAATGCCAATACTTTAACTGCTCGATACACGCCCGAGCGCGGTTCAACAACTGCGTGTCATCCAACGGCGACGTTCGCAACAAAGTCTCCAAATCCGAAGGCTCCGCGCCGTCAAAATGTACGCCCGACCGATCAATCGTCAGTCCAAGCGGAACCTCATCACGCACCCGCCCGGGCAAGACCGACCGCAAGAACGCGTCCTCAATTCGAACAACCGGGGCGTCCTTCCACTCCGCCATGGCCTCGCCGCGCCAAGCGGTAGCTGTCCGCCCCCAAACGCCCACATGATCGCCCTCGCCGGGAACACCTGTCGCAACATCCCACCCAGCAAGCTCTAAGATACGGCGCTCGGGGCGCCGCATCAAAAGACCGCCGTTGTAGACGCAAAGGCGTCCTGTCTCGTCGGTCACTCGATCAGTTGGTCGATGGAAGAGGCCGTCTGAAGCGGGCCAAGCACCGCTGACAAAACCTTGCTGAACTGAGTATACGGCGCTTCGGTCACGTAAACCGTATCCGCATCGCGGATCGCAAAGTCGCGCGCCATGAAGACACCGTTCGGGCTGGTCAAATCCAGCACGTAGATCATCCGCTGCGGCCCGATCAGATCGCCACGGCCCAGCACCGCATTTGCGATGTCGGCAGGCTCGTTGCG
>CAYPVG010000073.1:0-4020 GCA_964414085.1 uncultured Boseongicola sp.
TCCGACAGGAATGTGGTGGCTGATGATCCCTGCACGTATCTCGTGCAGCAGAAAACCACCCGGTTCCTTCGTTAGGCAATTTGGCGCACCTTCCCGCAGGTCCATTGTCACTGCATGAGATACCCCTGGGCCGATGTGGCACATAACGGTGTCAAAAGGTGCTACGATGTTGCGATGGACGTGTCCGCACGTCAGGCGCAACTCGCCGGAGTATCCAGACAGAATGGCCCGCAGCTTGGCGCTGTCACGCAGGTTCTGTATGTCCATCTTGTCGATTCCGGTCACCACGGGCGGGTGATGCAGCGTGACGATTGTGGGTTTCCCGTCCTGCGCATCGAGCGTCCCGGACAGAAACGACAGCGTTTCCTTGCTGAGGTTGCCGTGGGCTTGACCCGGCACGCTACTGTCGAGCCCAATCAGCGCTAGATCGTCAAATTCCAATGCCCAGTTGATCGGGCCGTCGGATACCATCCAGGGCTGGTCCGCGAAACACGCACGCATGACGGCCACATTGTCATGGTTACCCGGCACCGCACGATACGGCAGTTCCAAGGGTTCCATGATCTCGCGAAAACGATTGTATTCTTCTTCAGTCCCGAAGTCGGTCAGATCTCCGGCCACCACCACCATATCGACCGGGCCGATGTCCGGCAGCATCCGGTTGATCGTGTCAACACAGTCTGCAAGTGCCGCTGCGGTGTCGACCTGGCCGTAAGCCAACTGGCCGTGCGGGACGATATGCGGATCTGATATCTGGATGATGCGCGTCATACGACCTCTGCTTCTTCCGGGAGCAGCATCAATGCTTCGGGCAGAATCGACAGTTTGACCGTCTCTCCGACCTTGGGCGCGCTCTGCCCCGCGTGTATGGAGGCGAGAGGATCTGCGGTAACGCCAGAGAGGCCGATCCGGTAATGGGTTCCAAGGAACGTGACAGTTTCAACCTTGGCCTGAAGCGGGCCATTGTCGCTGATCCGTACATCCTCGGCGCGCACAAAGACGGTTTGTCCCATACCATCTTTTGGCAGTGACTGCGTGCCACCATCCAAATGCAACGCAGTACCATCTGCTCTGCCTCGCAAAGCCATCGCGTTTCCGACAAACCCCGCGACAAAGGCTGAGTTCGGGTTGCGATACAAATCCTCGGGCGTTCCACTTTGCACCACATGGCCGTGCGACATCACAGCGACACGGTCCGCAATGGCCATCGCTTCATCCTGATCATGGGTCACAAAGATCGCAGTGATGTCGAATTCGCGTAGAAGGACGGCCAATTCATCACGCAAGGCTTCGCGCAAGGAAGCATCCAATGCCGAGAGTGGCTCGTCGAGCAACAAGAGCCTCGGGCGCGGCGCGATAGCGCGGGCCAAGGCAACCCGTTGGCGTTGCCCCCCAGACAGCGCCGTGATCGCGCGCCCTGCAAAGGGTTGTAGTTGGCACATCTCCAGAACTTCGGTGACGCGGGTTTCGATCTCCGGCTTTGACAGCTTTTGCATCTTCAGCCCGTACCCGATGTTGGCACGCACTGACATGTTCGGGAACAGCGCATAGGATTGAAACACCATGCCCACCTGCCGGCGTTCGACAGGCAGGTTTGTTACATTGTCATCGTCAAACCAGATGTCGCTGCCTGCGTCCGGAGCTTCCAAACCCGCGATAATCCGCAGCAACGTGGTCTTGCCGCAGCCCGACGGCCCCAGCAGCGAAACGATCTCGCCCCTGGCAACGGACAGTTCCGTTGGCAGCAGGGCTTTGGTGCCATCCGGATAGGTTTTGGCGGTGTTGGTGAGGCGCAGGGTCATTGGGCAATCCTTTGTGCCCGCGCCGAGGCCCATTGCATGGCCATCAGGAGCGGTACGATGAGTACGAAAAAGACGAGTGTGTAGGCCGAAGCGATCTCAAGCCGCATCGAGGCATAGCTGTCGGCGAGCCCGACCGGCAGCGTCTTGAGATACGGTGTGTGAAGCATCCAGGTTAGGTTGAATTCACCAATGGAGAGGGTCACCACCGTCAGCGAGCCTGCTAGAATGCCGGGCATTGCATTGGGCACCACAATGTCGCGGAACCGTTGCCAGGGTGACGCACCAAGCGTCGCGGCCCCCTCTTCGAGGGTTTTGAGGTCCATGGCCGCAAGCACCGCGAGAATGGACCTGACCATGAACGGCAGTGTGTAGAGGACGTGTCCGACGAGGATGAACGTCCAGGATGCGCGGAACCCCTTCATTGACCCGTAGAGTTGCAAGAGTGCCAGAGCCAGCGCCAGTCCCGGCACAGCCAGCGGTAAGGAGATGAACTCCTCAAGAAGGCGCGATAGCCAGCCCGGGTTACGGGCAAGGCCGTAGGCGGCGGGCAATCCGATGATCAATGTACAGATGAGGCAGGCAAAGGCGAGCCAAAGCGACAGAAAAATACTGTCGGCGTAAAGCTCCCAGACCTGATAAATCCATTTGAGCGTTAGTCCGGATGAAATGCCTTTGAAGTAATTCGCCGTGAGCCCAGCCATGACTGACAGGATTGTCGGGACAAGCAGAAACGCGCAGGCGCTCAGTGTGACGATCAGTTGCAGCATCTTGGTTTTCGATGAAAACATGTCAGCCTCCCGCCGCCACTGTTGATCCGGAGAGGGACCGCGCAATCAGCAACAATATCCAGGTGATGATGCCCAGCACGATGGACAGGGCAGACGCCATGGCGATGTTGGCGGACAACGTGAATTCCGTGTAGATGACCATGGGGATTACGTCGATGTCTGTGGCCAGCGTAAAGGCCGTGCCAAACGCCCCCATTGCCGTCGCAAAAGCGATAGCACCCGAGGCAATCAGAGATGGCATCAGCCCAGGCAGTATGACATCCATAACCACCCGGTACGGCGAAGCCCCCATGGTTCGTGCTGCCTCTTCCAGAGAGGGATCGAGCTTCTCAGCAGCGGCCATGACTGTGAGCAAGACACGCGGGATCGAGAAATAGAGATAGCCCAGAAACAGGCCAAGCGCAGAATAGGCAAAGACCACATGGCCCGGCGTCAATTGGTTCACCAGCCCTTGCCGGCCGCCCAGAAGAATGATCAGAAAGCCGATCACCACCCCGGGAAACGCCAGCGGTAAGGTCAGGACGGACAGCAGGGTTCCCCGCCCCCGAAACCGGTTGCGGACAAGAAACATGCCCGCCGTCGTGGAAACAGCCAGAGCGGCGAATGTGGTTGCCAACGAGACAAGCACAGTCAGCACAAGCGTGTTCAGATAGCGCGGCTTACGCAAGATATCCAGATAGATGGCCCAGCCTGCGTCGCCCTCGCCGGACGCCAGAAACAGCCGAACCAGAGGCAGGGCAAGAAACGCCAGCGAAAAGATCAGAAGTGGCGCAAGGCACGCCATGACGAAAGTGCGGTTTGACATGAGAAATCCTTTGGGGCCGCGCGAACGCGGCCCTTTGATCCGAAGCGCTCACTTATTTGACTTCGGAAAGGTAACGTTCGCCAAAACCCGCCTGGGCCTGTTCCATCTTGGCGTAGTCGACCGCAACGGCGCGCTCATAGTCGCTCGCTGGCAGAAACTTCTCGGCAACCTCCGCGGGCAACTCAACCGGCCGTGAGGGCTGAAGGTAGGCGTTTGTCCAGATCGCCTGGCCCTGGTCGGACAAGATAAAGTCCAACACGCGTTTGCCGAGCTCCGGGTTGGGGCCGTTGTTGACAAGGCTCATCACGTAAGGCACCCGCACCGACCCTTCGCAGGGAAGGACGAACTCAAAATTGCCGTCTTCCTCGTATTTGCCGCGATAGGCGTTGAAGTCATAGTCGAAGAGGATCGGAATTTCACCGGACACAACCCGCGCATATGATGTCTGCTTGGGCACGATGGGGGAATTCTCTCCCAATTCGTTGAAGTACTTGATTGCCGGATCAAAGTTGTCGAGATCGCCACCAAAAGCCATGTTCACGGCAACAGCGCCTGCATAGCCGACAAAGGCCGAGGATGGATCTAGATATCCTACCATACCGCGATACTCCGGCTTGGTCAGATC
>CAYPVG010000074.1:0-3082 GCA_964414085.1 uncultured Boseongicola sp.
CATACCTGACTTTATTGGACGATGTCGTCGCGCCACGAGGGACGGATGACGAACTTCAAAGAAGAAAAATCAGGTCAAACTCGAGGCGGCCGCAACTCGGCGAACGCGCCTGCTGAGGATTCAAATTCTGTGGCCCGAAAAAAAGGCACAGACGCCTCTGCACACGCAGCAGCTTCTAGGGGCTGTGGTGGCAAAAAGGACATGCAAACGCCATAGCAGCACTCGGTAGAGTCCTGATGTTCGCTCGTGCCATGTGGTTGTGTCGCACAGATGCCTGACGCGGCATGGAACTCACAATCGTTTGCTTCTTTATCGGAGATCAGATTGTGTTCATGGACCACGTTTGAAAGAGCGTGATCGGGCGCATGTGAACCAGCATGTCCAAATCCGGATATCGCAATGACCAGCGTAAAAACGACGACTAGCTTCAAAAGAGCCAAGCGAAGTCGAGGTGTCCAAAGGCTTTGCGTCATATTTCTATGCCTGCCAAACAACTGCAAGCCTGTCAATTGGAACAACGCCTTACATTTTGATACATTTCGCGTTGGTGCCTGTTCCGATTCCGAGCAATGGACCCCGGCCCTATATCCACCCAAGAGCCCGCGTGCTCTGAAACCTTATTTTCCAGCCGTTTGTAGTTAGAGTTTTTCGCTCAGCGCAAGGGTATCGCTTTTCATAGGTCTGCACGTGCTGATTTACGTCTTGTCGGCCGATTGGTACGGGTCGTTTGGCGGGAGCAGATCAACGGCCCTAAAAACAGTGGCGCCTACGCTGGCGCGATCTGCATATTTTGAGAATATTTCCGGCGCCTATTACTATGCGACTTTGATCAGCGCTGTGCCTCTCTACGTTTCAGCGTCGAGACGCTCATCGAAACTCCATGCCTTTTGGGTATGGTTCCCATTTGGGTCAGGACCGATGATATTCGTGATTTCGACGATTGCAGCGGGTGCCGTTTTTCTTACAGCGCTCGCAAACGCGGGTGTTTGGCTACAAAACTGATTGAGCGCTCCTTCATCACCACGGGTATATTGCGCCCCGCATCAATGAGATTGAGCTCTGAGTCGCATTTATGGGCTGCGTCCAGGCAAAAAACACGTTCTGTCCAATCCGCGCCATACGTGGAAAATTCATGGACCCTGCAGTCGCGTTTCGAAAAAGTTCCTGCCGGGACACACATCCTTCATCAGCGGTTGCTCGGCATACGAAGAGTATTTCGTCGTTCCCTTGCCACTCCAGCCAGCTCACCAAAACCGATCCGTCGGCCAAGAAAAGTGCATCGACCCGTCCTAAAGGATCACCAAGATCGATCCGAAAAGGTTCCTCAAAACTGAGGCCACCATCCTTGGAGAAAGCTAGTTTTACTGCGGCAACGTCGCTCGCGCCGGTGAACCACGCAACAGCGACGCGATTATCCTGTGCAGCAATCGCAGGTCCATTGACTGGACATCCGGCCAACTCCCAGCCGTCATCATGTACAGAAACAGGCTTAGACCATTCGCCAGAGGACAGCCGGGCCACTGCTATGTCTCGAATTTCAGTATCTATGCGATCACGGTAAGCGACAACGAGTGTTCCATCGCCAAGCCGTGCAGAAGACGTTTGACAGCAGGAGCAAGTCTGCATGTCCACCGGACGATCCAGCAGGAGTGTTCCGTCGGTGCTAATCCTCGTCGCGCGAAGCTGCATCGCGTCGGGAGAGGCTTGCAGGCTGCCGTTGCCATAGGCACGGCCGTCCAACCATAGCAGGTCCAACGCACCATCCGGTGAACCACTCATAGTTAGAAATCCGTGTTGTGATGGAGACCTGTCCGAATGAGGAACAATGGGAACTGACCAGTTTAATCCGCCATCGCTAGAGATCGAAAGTTCGACGTTGTAGTCAAAGCTGCTAGGTCCAGTTTTCCGCAACCAGTGCAGGGCTACGTTGCTTTCATTGTATGCCGCGACCGATGGAAAATCCGCCCAATTGACAAACAGGTCGTCACCCCGTGTGACCGTTACAGGATCTGACCAACCGCTTTCGTTCAGTCTTGCGAACTGAATCAGGGTTTCTGGGCCTTCAACTGTCATCCAGGACATCAGCAAGCTGTGCTTGTCAGCAGTCAGAAACGGCTCTTGAGACCAGCCTGCAGCAGGGTTTTCAAGGAAAGACAACTCTTCAAAAACTGTCGCGTCCGCTTGCGCAACATCAGGCCAAGCCATTGCGAGTGTCATGCCCAATGCCAGTTGGCGGAGCCAGTGGGCTTCCATTGGACTAAACACGTGCGCCTTTGGGATAGAGATGTACCTGCGCTCCAATTTCTACGCGTTCATATAGGTCTTTGACGTGTTCATTGGTCAGTCTTGCACAACCGTTTGAAGCTGCGGAACCAATCGTGTGGGGTTCATTGGTACCGTGAATGCGCAAGAACGTGTCTCGTCCCGCATCATCGTAAAGATAGAGCGCGCGTGCGCCAAGCGGGTTGTCCGGGCCACCCTTCAAACCGTTTTTGTAGCGCTCGTACTTTTCTGGCTCTCTCCGGATCATCGCGTTCGTGGGCCGCCACCAAGGCCACTCGGCCTTTCGGGCAACTGTGAATGTTCCCGCTTCATATAAGCCTTCTCGGCCAATCCCAACGCCATATCGGATTGCCAAGCCCTCATCTAACATGAGGTACAAAAAGTAATCATCCGGGATCACGTGAACCGAACCTGTCATCCAGTCTCGACGGCGCGTATTGACCAATTGAGGAAGGAAACGATCAGGCAAGGGCACTTGTTGCGCGAAGCCCAAATGCGGTGATGCGATTGCCGCGCACGAGGTTCCCAAAAAGGAACGTCTCGTCAAACAACCAACTATCCTAGAACTTTTGGTCTTCGCAAAACCCATAGAAGGCCTCCCCTGCCCTTCATTTTTCAGAACGTTAGATGGACACCGATACACACCGCCACAACAGATTTGTCGCAAAATGTAACGGGTGGGTCTTCGCGGGCAGTGCTAAGAAAATGTGCCGAACAGCTCACCATTATTTGGGTCGTTTGTAACTCTCATTTCGTGCTAGATTGCTCAGGAAAATTGGAAAGGCCGCCGTATGTCTTA
>CAYPVG010000075.1:0-3546 GCA_964414085.1 uncultured Boseongicola sp.
GGTGCTACTTCACCTCTTGCTCGGGCCATTCACTGCTCGGACGATCCGCCCAGAACTTCGGGCCTGGTAGGAGTTGTATAAGAAATCGATCCGAAAACCCAAAACACCCCACCGAGCGCCCCATTAACCCTTCGTTCAACAGTTCGGCACGTTCACTGCCAACCCGCCGAGCGCTGTTTCCTTGTACTTTTCGCTCATATCCTGCCCGGTTTGCCGCATCGTCTCGATCGCCGAGTCCAGCGGTACAAAATGCGTTCCGTCACCTCGCATTGAAAGCGACGCCGCTGATACCGCCTTGATCGCACCAAGGCCGTTCCGCTCGATACACGGCACCTGCACAAGTCCCTTGACCGGATCGCAGGTCATTCCCAGATGATGCTCAAGCGCAATCTCAGCCGCGTTCTCAACCTGCTCCGGCGTTCCGCCTAGAACTGCTGCCAGCCCCGCAGCCGCCATGGCCGACGCCGACCCGACTTCCGCCTGACATCCACACTCAGCCCCGGAAATCGACGCATTGAACTTCACCAATCCACCAATCGCGGCCGCCGTCAGCAGGAACTCCCCAACTTGCCGCTCGGATGCGCCTGGTACGTGCTCCAGCCAATATCGAATAGTTGCCGGAATAACCCCCGCCGCGCCGTTTGTTGGAGCTGTCACAACCTGCCCACCGGCGGCGTTCTCCTCGTTCACAGCCATGGCGTAAACGCTGATCCAGTCGTTGATCACATGAGGCGCCATCAGGTTCATGCCCCGTTCGGCCTCTAACGCGCGTTTGATACCCGCGGCCCGGCGTTTAACCTTCAAACCCCCCGGCAGAATCCCGTCGCTCTCCAAACCGCGATCCATGCAGCCTTTCATCACGTCCCAAATCCGGGCCATCCCGCGATCCAGAGCAGCACCATCCATACGCGACACTTCATTGGCACGCTTCAATTCTGCCACCGACTTCCCCGTAGCCGCGCACATCTCCAGCATCTCGGCTGCTGATTTGAACGGGTAGGGCACTGCTGCACCGTCGTCCGAGTCCTTCCCGGCCTCCAATTCGGCTTCGGTCAGTACAAACCCGCCACCAACAGAGTAGTAGGTTTCCTGCAAGATCACGTCGCCCTGCGCGTCGGTCGCCATCAGGATCAAGCCATTGGCATGCCCGGGCAAAGCTGGCCCATAGTCGAACAGAAGATCTGCGTGGGGATCGAACGACAGCGTGCCAAGTCCCTCAGGAGAAACAGTTTTCTCTTCACCAATGGTCGTAAGCGCATTGCCCGCCGCCTCAGCGTCATAGGTGTCCGGTAGAAACCCCGCCAAACCCAAGATCACCGCACGGTCGGTCGCGTGACCGACCCCGGTAAACGCCAAAGACCCGTGCAAAGACGCGCGCAAACCGTGCGCGTTGAACGGAGACGCGCGCAACTTGTCGAGGAACTGTCCAGCCGCCACCATCGGCCCCATCGTATGCGACGACGACGGGCCAACGCCCACTTTGAACATCTCAAAGACTGACAGAAACATGGCTAAAGCCTCCGCACGACGAATGGCCTCTCTTGCCGGATTCGCGGGCTATGTGAAAGAGCGCGAACGGCATCACATCAACCGAAATCGGCACCTTGCCCCTCGCACATCGCTGCACAAGGGATTATAGCTCGCAAAAGGGGCGACAAAAGCGGATACAAAAATGTCAAAGCTGGAAGATATCGGCGACGGGCTTGCGAAACAGGCGCTTGATCTTGTTGAGAAGACTGGCGACGAGAGCATTGAAAAGCGTATTGCCGAAGAGATTGGTGCCCTGTCCCCAACACTCCAGGAAGCCTATTCAACCGCGATCCGTATCCGGAAAGCCGAACTCAGAGCGCAAAAGCTCCTCGACAAATACAAGCAAGGGGAAGAGGTGCCGGTCGCTGCGATCTCGTCACAGCCGCAGGGCTAGAACGCCCCCGACAGCCAGACCAGAAGAACACCCAAAGCGATTGCCACCAGTCCGAACATCCGACGCGTTTCGATCGGTGTATCGGCGATCAGCTTAATCAGGTCTTCCAAACGCGAAGGGGCCAGTGCGAACACCAGCCCCTCGAAGACCAGGACAAGTCCCAGTCCGATCAGGATCAATTCCATCAGTTCAGGCCATCGCCCTTGAGGAATTCAAAGAACTCGCTATCCGGCGTGATAACCATCGTCGAGTTCGAGCCCTGCAAAGCGCGCTCGTAAGCGGCCATGGAACGATAGAACTCAAAGAATTCAGGGTCTTTGCCGAAGGCCTCGGCAAAGATGCGGTTCCGCTCAGCATCTGCTTCACCACGAACCACCTCGGCCTCACGGCGGGCTTCCGACGTCAGCTCGACCACAGTACGATCCGCTTGCGCCCGAACACGTTGCGCGGCTTCCGCACCACGCGCCCGTTCGTCTGTCGCTTCACGTTCACGCTCAGCGCGCATTCTTGCGAATGTCTCGGCCTCGTTCTGCTCCGGAAGGTTCGTTTGCTTCAAACGTACGTCCACCACGTCAAGGCCAATGGCCTCAGCGCGGCTGTCCGCCAGCACGCGAATACGGTTCATCAACGACGCACGTTCTACCGACAGAATGGTGTTCGACGTCACACCTTCAGCACCCAGAACAGACCGGATGTTGTCGTTCAGAATGTCGGCCAAGCGGTTCTCGGCAAGACGAATACCACCGGGGCCAACCGCCTGACGGAACTGAACTGCATCTGCAATCCGGTAGCGCGCGAACGCGTCCACAACCAGACGACGGTCGTCCGAAGGCGTAACTTCGATCGGCGGCGTGTCGAGCGACAGGATCCGGTCGTCGTAACGCACGACTTCCTGAATGAACGGGATTTTGAACGCCAAGCCAGGCTCTTCCTTCACGTCACGGATCTGACCGAACTGAAGGACCAAAGCTTTTTCACGTTCGTCGACGATAAAGATCGACGACAACAGGGCAATCACTGCAATGACGCCTGCGATAAGGGAAATCGTTCCAGCGCGCATATCAGTTACCTCCGCTGCTACGACGCAGCTCGTTTAGGGGCAGATAGGGGACAACACCTTGCCCGCCATTTGCGCTTCCTGTGGCTTCATCGAGGATGATCTTGTCCACGTCACCCAACACACGTTCCAGCGTCTCGATGTAAAGACGACGACGTGTGACCTCGGGTGCCTGAAGATATTCTTCAAGAACCGCGCTAAAGCGACTTGCTTCACCCTGTGCCTCGTTCACGACCTGTGCGCGGTAGGCTTCAGACTCTTCCAGAACCTGAGCCGCTTCACCACGTGCTTCAGCGAGAACACGGTTTGCATAACCGTCGGCTTCACGCTCGAGACGATCACGTTCCTGTTCCGCTGCCTGAACGTCACGGAAACTGTCGATCACCTCCGCAGGCGGGTCGGCTTTCCGCAAGTTAACACGTACGATGTTGATGCCACTTTCGTAGCTGTCGAGCGTCGATTGGATCAGTTCCTCGGCGCGCTGCGCCACAGCCGCACGATCACGGTTCAGAAGCGGGGCAAGCTCGCTGCCGGCCACAATCTCACGCATCGCCGATTCTGACAC
>CAYPVG010000076.1:0-4111 GCA_964414085.1 uncultured Boseongicola sp.
TCGATGACCTTGGCCATCGTGTAGGTTTTGCTCGTGCCGGTTGCGCCGAGGAGCACCTGGTTCTGTTCACCGTCATTGATGCCGCCTGCAAGTTCCTTGATCGCCGTCGGCTGGTCGCCTGCGGGCTTAAAGTCGGTGTGCATCACAAGGCGGTGGCCGCCTTCGAGTTTTTCGCGCGTGGCGACATCGGGGGCAGCGGCGTGAAGAATCGGTTCGGACGACATGGGTGATTCCTTTCGGTCCATCAGATTTGATCTTCTTTTGTTCTGGTTCAAGGTGCGAAGTGCCGCGATGCAAAGTCTCCTGACATGTTTGGAGAGATGAGGCGAAACAAAGGGATAGCAGAAATACAACCAAAAGTAGAATTATGAGTTGTAAAAACTCGTTTACAGTGTAAATGTAACCTTACAAGCAGCAAGACGAGCAGCCGGTTGGGCGCGCGACCTTACCCACCCCTCGCTCCCCGTGTCCCGACCGGCGCTCACTTGCTCTTTCCCTTGCAAACAAGCGGCGTTTTGGCGATAGATCGTCTAACGAAAAGGGAACCGACTATGTCAGCGCGTATCTTCAAGCCAGCGAAATCAGCCATGTCCTCGGGTCAGGCAAAGACGCGGGAATGGGTGTTGGAGTTTGTGAACTCCACCGGGCGTGATGTGGACCCGCTGATGGGTTGGACGTCATCAAATGACACACAAGCCCAGGTACGGATGCTTTTTGCAACGAAAGAGGCGGCGCTGGCCTATGCGGAGCAGCATGGCATTGACGCGGTTGTCCAAGAGCCGAAACCACGCAAACCCAATGTGCGCGCGCGCGGCTACGGCGAGAATTTCGCAACGGACCGCAAAGGCGCATGGACGCACTAAACGCCGTCGCGGTTACTTGCGATCCGACTGACCCGAGAATCCAACCACTGATCGAGGCGCATCTGACGCTGATGTATGCGTCGTCGCCGGCGTGCAGCGTCCACGCGATGGATGCCAGCGCACTCGAGGATGCAGGAGCTGATTTTGTTGCCATATTCAATGGGGATCGGGCTGTGGCTATGGGGGCGCTCAAAGACCACGGAGGCGGTCTTGGAGAGCTGAAGTCGATGCATGTTGCATCTGACGTTCGGGGCGCAGGCTTGGCGGACACCATCTTTGCGGCTTTGTTGGAAAAGGCGCGAGCGATGGGGTTGCAGAGGATCAGTCTGGAGACGGGCAGTCAGGAAGCGTTTGTGCCTGCACGGCGGTTCTATGAGCGTCGCGGGTTTGAGCCGTGTCCGCCCTTTGCCAACTACACGGATGATCCAGCGAGCGTCTATTACACCTGCGTTTTGAAGAGCTAATTCTTATCCCGCGGAGACGCGGCGCAAGAGGAACTCGATCATGCCTTCCAAACGGTCTCGTGGAACGGCAGAAATGCGGTTCTCAAGGCCCAAGAGGACGATCCCGTGGACCGACGAAAACAGAGCGCGTGTCATGAGGTCGATCTCGCCAGGATCGGAGTCCGGGTGCAGCTCGGAGAGAGGTTTTGCAATGATCTGGAAGAGACGCCCGAGTTCTTCGAGGTACCACACCGGGACGTCGCGATCTGACGACATTTCAACGTCGAACAAGGCACGCCAGAGGTTCGGGTTTTCAGACGCGAACCCTAGGTAGGCGACGGCCATTGTGATGAGACGATCGGTTGGGCTGGCGTCCGCGACTTTCGCCACGGCTGCCGATACGTGCCGGCCCAGTCGGTGGAACGTGCGTCCGTTCACGGCGAGAGCCAGCCCGGTCATGTCGTCAAACACGTTATAGATGGCACCAACGGCGCATCCGGCCTCTTTGGCCAGCGTGCGGGCGCGCAATGATCCTAACCCTTCTTGCTCGACATGCTTTTCGGCAAGGTCGGTCAGTGTCTCGCGCAGCGCGTCGCGTCGTTTGGTGGTGTCTTTTGCCATATCTGCCTCGTCTTGAACGGTGTTCAGATTGGTAACCCTAAGTTCTTTTGGGCGCAACAGACTTGCCAAATCGAAACGCTACGGCCAATAACGGCCTCAAGCGGTCCGGTAGCTCAACTGGATAGAGCAGCTGACTTCTAATCAGCAGGCTGAGGGTTCGAGTCCTTCCCGGATCGCCATGATGACCCGAAGGGCAGAGGAGCCCCTTTGAACGTCTTATTCGTCCATCAGAATTGCCCCGGTCAGTTCAAGCATCTTGCGCCTGCGTTGGCGGGTGACCGGCATCAGGTGGTTTTTATCACGCAGAAGGGGAAACCGGATATTCCAGGTGTGCGCAAGATCGAGTACGCGCCGCACCGTGGGGTGACTGAAGGCATACACCCCTATCTGGCGAGCAGTGAAGCGGCTGTTTTGAACGGTCAGGCGGTGGCCCGGGTTGGGTTCGCGTTACGAGAGAAGGGGTTTCGCCCGGACGTGATGATTGGCAATCCGGGGTGGGGTGAAACGCTTTTCCTGAAAGATGTTTGGCCCGATACCCCGTTGATATTGCTAAGTGAATTTTACTATCGGGGGCAGGGGTCAGACGTTGGCTTTGATCCTGAGTTTGACGCTGGGAATGACAGTCTGCTGCGGGCGCGGGCTCGGTCCGGCGTGCATCTGTTGGCGATCGAGGCAGCAGATGTGGCCTATGCGCCGACGGAGTGGCAAAAAGCGCAGTTTCCTGGTGCATATCAGGACAAGATTCGTGTGATCCATGACGGGATCGACTGTGACAGGTTGCGGCCTAATCCGGACGCGAGGTTCACGCATGGCGACGGGCTCGAGTTATCGGTGAATGACGAGGTGCTGACCTATGTGTCACGAAATCTTGAGCCCTACAGAGGGTTCCATTCATTTATGCGCGCCTTGCCGAAGGTGCTGGAGCAGCGCCCTGACGCGCAGGTCGTGATTGTTGGTGGGGACGATGTGAGTTACGGCGCGCGGGCACCGGATGGCCAGACTTGGCGTGCGAGGTTGCTTGCGGAGGTGGGGCCATTGCCGAAGCGTGTGCACTTCACCGGCCGATTGCCTTACGCGGACTACATGCGACTTATGCAGGTTTCGTCAGTGCATGCGTATCTGACGTATCCGTTTGTCTTGAGCTGGTCGATGCTCGAGGCGATGGCGGTTGGTGGGTTTGTCGTTGGCTCGGCCACGCCGCCTGTCAAGGAAGTTATCCGCGACGGTGAGAACGGGTGGCTGATGGATTTCTTCGATATTGAAAACATCGCTGGGCGGTTGAGCGATGCCTTAGCTTACAGCGCTGACGTGGAGAACCTGCGCACCTCCGCGCGCCAGACTGTTCTAGAGCGCTGCGCCTTGCGCGACTGTCTTGCCGCACAACGCGCTCTGATCGATGAGGTCGTTGGCTAGAACACGGCTAACGTCGCCTTAACCAAACGCTCCGATAGTCCGGTCTCAGGGAATCAACGAGGCTGGTTTTGGGCAACGACACACTCTACGGCGGCGATGGGGACGACACGATTTTCGGTGGTCTTGGGGACGACCTGATCATCGGAGGGCCGGGCGCCGATCTGATGGACGGTGGCGACGGAACCGATCGGTTGTCGTACATAGACGCCGTTTCGCGGGTCGTAGTTGATTTGCTGAATGGGACGGTGCGTGGTTCTGATGCAGCCGGGGATTTGTTTTTCAATTTCGAGGATCTGGAAGGTGGTGTCGCAGGCGATCTTTTGCTTGGGGATCAAATGGATAACTATATCCATGGCGCGGCAGGCGATGACGAACTTCAAGGGCGCTTTGGGGACGACACGCTGGAAGGTGGCGCGGGTGCCGACACGCTGGACGGGAGTGGAAACACGGATACTGCAGCGTACTTTTCCAGCCCGTCGGGTGTCACAGTGTCCTTGTTCAATGGGACGGCAACTGGCGGCCACGCGGAAGGCGATGTCTTCCTGAAGATAGACAATCTGATCGGCTCAGCCTTCGGTGATGTCCTGACCGGGTCATTCAGCCCCAACGAGATTGAAGGCGGCGCGGGCGCAGATACGATGAATGGCGGCGCTGGACGCGATACTCTGTCGTTTGCGCGCGACGTCGCGGGCGTCACAGTTTCGCTTAGTGCTGGAACTGCCTCTGGCGGCGATGCAGCCGGCGACAGCTTCGGGAATTTCGAGAACCTAC
>CAYPVG010000077.1:0-2767 GCA_964414085.1 uncultured Boseongicola sp.
GTTGCGCACCGATATGGCGAGGTTGCAGATCGAGCGGGCGCCGAATGTCTATGAACCCGAGGATAACATCGCCTCTCTCTGCGAGATGATGGCGGGACTGATACGTGGGCGCTTCGGACGGGTTGCCGATCTGGAGACCCAGAAGGATTTCCACGCCAAGCACATCGCCCCATGGGCCAGTCATTTCTTTGCCGACTTAGAAGCCGCAAAGAACTCGGTGTTCTACGCGCCTGTCGGCACAGTTGGTCGCCAATTCATGGAGATCGAAACGGAAGCGTTCCGGATGGGCGGTAGTTGAATATTCACTGGCTGCGCAATGCGCGCAGTCATCCAAGGCTCGGGCGACCGGGCCAAAACTGAAGAAGGAGAGGATCATGTCCAAGAAAGAAGAGGCAAACCGCCGCGACTTTCTGAAACTGGCCGGAACAGCAGCGCCCGCAGTGGCGGTTGTTGCAGCTTCTGGTGGGACAGCAGCTCAAGCCGCTGCGCCTGACCTGACCCGCGAGGAGATGCAGGACACTGCACATACGCGGGCATACTACGACAGCGCGCGGTTCTAACCGAGCGATGTCAACTGAGCGACTTTAAGCGACTGGTTGCGTGACGCCCGACAGCGAAAAGTCAACAACAGGGTACCAAGCCCGTCGGGGACAATGTCCCAAGGGGTAAGGAGAACAAAATGCTTAGGAAAAAGACCAACGGGGTTGCGAGACGCCCCCAGCGGACTTCGATCCTGTCTGACGTGGCAAACGCGTCAGTCGACCGTCGCGCATTCTTGCGCGGGTCGGGGCTTGCCATCGGAGGCCTTGCGGCAGTTGCTGCAACAGGTGGAACGGTGCGACAGGCCAATGCGCAGGACGCCGCTATTGGTGCGGTGGAACTGAAGAAATCCGTTTGTACGCATTGTTCGGTCGGCTGTACTGTCGTCGCCGAAGTGCAAGACGGAGTCTGGACGGGTCAGGAACCCGGCTGGGACAGCCCGTTCAACCTTGGTGCGCACTGCGCAAAAGGTGCAGCGGTTCGCGAGCACGCCCATGGCGAGCGTCGCCTCAAGTATCCCATGAAGAAAGAAAACGGCGAATGGGTCCGGATTTCATGGGAGCAGGCGATCACCGAGATCGGCGACGGTATGATGAATATCCGGGAAGAAAGTGGTCCGGACAGCGTCTACTGGTTGGGCTCGGCGAAGCATAACAACGAACAGGCCTATTTGTTCCGCAAGTTCGCAGCCTACTGGGGTACGAACAACGTCGATCACCAGGCGCGTATCTGTCACTCAACCACTGTTGCAGGTGTTGCGAACACATGGGGCTACGGCGCCATGACCAACAGCTACAACGACATTCACAACTCTCGGGCCATCTTCATCATTGGCGGCAACCCCGCCGAGGCGCACCCGGTTTCTCTCCTTCACGTTCTACGTGCCAAAGAGCAGAACAACGCGCCAGTCATCGTCTGCGACCCGCGGTTTACCCGCACCGCAGCGCATGCTGATGAATATGTACGCTTCCGTCCCGGTACGGACGTAGCGCTGGTCTGGGGCATCCTGTGGCACATCTTCGACAATGGTTGGGAGGACAAAGAGTTCATCCGTACCCGCGTTTGGGGCATGGACCAAATTCAGGAAGAAGTCGCCAAGTGGACGCCTGAAGAAGTCGAGCGTGTCACGGGCACTCCGGGCTCGCAGCTCAAGCGCGTTGCGCGGACGCTGGCCAACAACCGTCCAGGCACTGTCATCTGGTGCATGGGTGGTACTCAGCACACCAACGGCAACAACAACACACGTGCTTACTGTGTGTTGCAACTTGCGTTGGGCAACATGGGTACTTCCGGTGGCGGCACGAACATCTTCCGTGGCCACGACAACGTGCAAGGTGCGACAGACCTCGGTGTTCTAAGCCACACGCTGCCAGGCTATTACGGCCTTGCTGCTGGATCATGGGCACACTGGGCACGCGTCTGGGGTGAAGACCTCGACTGGCTCAAAGGGCAGTTCGCAACGACCACAGGCGTCGATGGGAAGGAAAAGGCTCTTATGAACCTTTCCGGTATCCCGGTTTCGCGCTGGATCGACGGCGTTCTGGAAGACCCCGAGAACATGGACAACCCGAACAAAGTTCGTGCCATGGTACTTTGGGGGCACGCTCCGAACTCGCAAACCCGTATGTCGGAGATGAAAACAGCTATGGAACAGCTTGATATGCTGGTCGTCATCGACCCGTATCCGACTGTTTCGGCTGTGCTTCATGACCGCACGGATGGCGTTTACCTTCTGCCAGCCTCGACCCAGTTCGAGACCTACGGCTCGGTGACCGCATCCAACCGGTCGATCCAGTGGCGTGAAAAAG
Organism: uncultured Boseongicola sp.; assembly: GCA_964414085.1. Lineage (GTDB taxonomy): Bacteria > Pseudomonadota > Alphaproteobacteria > Rhodobacterales > Rhodobacteraceae > Boseongicola. The sequence goes on from CAYPVG010000077.1 coordinate 2,349, forward strand.
TGGTTGATCCGCTTTTCGAGTCCAAGCCTGATCACGAAATCATCGGCATGTTCGCGCAGAAATTCGGCTGGGCCGATCGCTTCTTCCGCAATATCGCACTCGAAGATGATGGCGTGACGCCCAACATTGAAGACACGCTCCGCGAAATCAACTCGGGCATGTGGACTGTTGGGTATACGGGTCAGTCTCCAGAGCGCCTCAAGCTCCATATGGAGAACCAGCATACGTTTGACCGCACGACGCTTCAGGCGATCGGTGGTCCTGCGGATGGCGACTACTACGGTCTGCCATGGCCATGCTGGGGTACTGCCGATATGGGTCACCCGGGTACGCCAAATCTCTACGACATGTCGAAGCCGGTTTCTGAAGGTGGTCTCACTTTCCGCGCCCGTTTCGGTGTCGAGCGAGATGGCGACAAT
>CAYPVG010000078.1:0-2539 GCA_964414085.1 uncultured Boseongicola sp.
GGTGAGGCCAACTGCCCCCATCCATTTCTTGCCCATTATCGGGCCATACCAGATGCCCCCAACAACAAAGCCAGCGAACGCTGCCAGCACGACACCCAACCAATTGACTGCCAAAAGATCCATGATTTCCTCTCCCGGAACCGAACGATAGACAGGTGCTAGCGCATTGCGTCGCGGTCGTGTAGTGGCCGCGCGAATTATGAGCACTGCGACAACACTTCCCGAAGCCAAGAAGGTGGGCATGGTCAGCTTAGGCTGCCCAAAAGCGCTGGTCGATTCCGAGCGTATCCTCACGCGCCTGCGCGCCGATGGCTATGCGATGAGCCCAGACTATGCCGGCGCGGACGTAGTGCTGGTCAACACGTGCGGTTTCCTCGATTCTGCCAAGGAAGAAAGCTTGGCGGCAATTGGTGAAGCCATTGCTGAAAATGGCCGCGTGATCGTGACAGGTTGCATGGGTGAGGAAGCCGACGCGATCCGCGCTGCACATCCGCAAGTGCTCGCGGTAACCGGCGCACATCAATACGAACAAGTTGTCGAAGCCGTGCACGAGCATGCGCCGCCAAGCCAAGGGCCGTTCGTCGATCTGATCCCGCAGCCTTCGGAAGCGGACATCAAGCTGACCCCGCGCCATTACAGCTATCTGAAGATTTCAGAGGGCTGCAATCACTCCTGCGCCTTCTGCATCATTCCCGATTTGCGAGGGAAACTCGCTAGCCGACGCGTCGATGCGGTGCTGCGCGAAGCGGAAAAGCTGGTCGCGGCGGGCACCAAGGAGCTGCTGGTCATCAGCCAGGATACGTCTGCTTACGGTGTCGACACACGCCACGAGGCCCGGACCTGGAAGGGCCGCGAAGTCCGCGCGCATATGACCGATCTGGCGCGTGAGTTGGGGCAACTCAAAACATCGGATGGCGAAACGCCTTGGGTCAGGCTGCACTATGTGTACCCCTACCCGCATGTCGACGCAGTGATCCCGTTGATGGCAGACGGTCTGTTGACCCCATATCTCGATATCCCTTTCCAGCACGCTTCACCCAAAGTTCTCAAGGCAATGAAGCGTCCGGCAAACGAAGCAAAGGTACTTGAACGGCTGAAGGGCTGGCGCGAGATCTGCCCGGACATCGCCGTGCGTTCTAGCTTCGTTGTCGGCTTCCCCGGCGAGACCGAAGAAGATTTCCAGTACTTGCTCGACTGGCTGGAGGAGGCTCAGCTCGATCGCGTGGGCGCGTTCCGCTTCGAACCGGTTGAAGGTGCTCAGGCCAATGCACTGCCCGATCACGTCCCGGAAGAGATCAAGGAAGAACGCTATGCCCGCGTGATGGAAGTCACTGAGCGGATCAGCGCGGCTAAACTTCAGGCAAAGATCGGCAAAACCTTGCCTGTCATCATCGACGAAGTCGGCGAGCCTGACGAAGATGGCGATATCGGCGCAACGGGCCGCTCGCAGGCTGACGCTCCCGAAATCGACGGAGCCGTTTACCTACGCAACGTCGCGGCGACGCTGAAAACCGGCGATATCGTCAACGTCAACGTCGAAGACGCCGACGCGCATGACCTCTACGGAGTGATCGACTGATCACATTTTTGTATTGCTGACCACAACGCCGTCAATGACCACCCCGCTCACGTGAGTGGTGTATTCAAACGGGTCACCAGTGAATAGCGCGACATCGCCATCTTTGCCTACTTCGAGCGAGCCCACCTGGTCAGCGACACCGATGATCCGCGCGGCATCCACCGTGATAGCCCGCATGGCATCGTGCCAGTTCAAACCGTTCGCAGCCGCAATCGCCGCCTCCCACAGGACGACGCGCGTCTTCGGCACGTAGCCTTCATAGCCAGACTGGAATGCGAACGGGATGCCTGCTTCGTTCAGCACCGCCCCAGTTGTGAAGCTGGCATTTTCAAGCTCGCCATATTGACGAGCCATCGGAGGGTGCAGGATCACAGAAACGCCCGCGGCCTTAATTTCATCAAGCAGCAAATAGGCCTCTGCGGCGCCATCCAGAACCAGATCGATTCCGAACTCTTCCTGCAACCGCAGTGCGCTCATGATGTCTTGCGCACGATTGGCGGTTATCAAAAGCGGCATCTTGCCGGAAAGAACGTCGGCCATAGCCTGCTTATCAAGGCTGACGGGCTTGTCTTTCTCGTCCTTGTCATCCTTTTCATCAGAGTTCTCCGCGTCTCGCGCCTGCTGCAAAGCTGTACGCAGCATCGCGATCTGCTTGGAACGGGTGCCGGGGGATTTCGCGCCTTGTGCTAGCGCCCATGGGCCAAGGTTTGCAGCAACCATGGCTTGAGACACCAATGCGGCGTCATCTGCGGTATTTCCGGTAGTCTTGGCGACCATTGTCTGGCCCGACACCAAGGCACCTGGTCCATGGCCGGTATGGATCGTTGTGATACCCAAGCTGCGCAGATACTCGACCAGGCGACCTTGCGGATTATAGCCGTCAATCGCGCGCAATTGCGGTTGCAGCGGGGCACTTTCTTCAAGCTGATCCTGATCCTGATCCTGATTGAGATAGCCCGC
>CAYPVG010000079.1:0-4889 GCA_964414085.1 uncultured Boseongicola sp.
AAAGCATTGAGGAACTGATCGATTGGCACGCCAAAGGGCTAATCAAACCCTATATCGGGCACAGGTTTACGCTCGACCAAGCCGCCGAGGCTTTGGAGATTCTTCGCTCCCGCCAGGCGACTGGCAAGATCGTCGTTACGCCGTAAACGCGAGGCGCGGTCCGCCGTAAGACCGGCGAACGAGCTCCGCCATATGATCCTTAACCGGGTTCTGCGCAACATCGGAAACGTACATATTGATCAGTTTCTCACCCAAGCCCGGCAACCCGCCTCCATGGTTCACTTCTTCCAATTGCGGCGCGTTCGTTCCTTCGATTTGAGCGAAGATCGCCAAATCAGCCGCAACCACCGCTTCAACGGTGCGCGTCGACTCCGAGTCCACAGACATTTCCCAAGGGATCCCCGCTTGGTCCAATGCCTTCATCATGGATTTCCGGAACTGGCATTGGGGTTCAGATGCGATCGGTAACGGCCGGCGCTGCCACGCGCTCCCGTCCGGTGCGCCGTACCAGACCATAGGCCGGGTCACGATAGTCTCACCATTTGGATCAACGTGGTCTTCGGTCGTAAGAATAATATCGCACTGCCCTTCCGCCAGCAGTTCCTTCAAACGGAACGTCCATGACGACAACAACTGAACACGCATACGCGGATACTCGGCATTGAAGATTTGCAGGACTTTCGGGATCGCCGGGTAGATAATGTCATGCGGCACACCAAGAACCAGCGTTCCTTCGTAGGCCGCATCAGTCATCTGGCTGAACACCTCGTCATTCAACGCTAGCATTCGTCGCCCATATCCCAAAAGCTGTTCGCCCTCTGGCGTCAGTCCAATCGTGCGCGAAGACCGGTCCAGTAGCGAAATCCCAAGCGATTCTTCCAACCGCTTCAACTGCATCGATACCGCCGATTGGGTCAGATTCAGCAACGATGACGCTTTGGTCACACCACCCATGTCCGCGACAGCAACAAAGGAACGAAGTGCCGTGAGATCGAGATTTCTTGGCATATCACAAATCCTGATGAGATCGTTCAAAACTATTCGTTTCACTTATCTAACTGAACATGCCAATTACATCAAGCTTGTTGATGCAAGCGAGGCGAAACATCAAAATTACAAGGATTGGAAATATGTTCAACACAGACACTCACGCCCGCTTTGTCGCAATTCCTGGCCACAAGAAGGGCGTGCTCGCACAAATCAACGCGTTGATTTTGGCACATAAATCTCGTGTGGCGCTTGCTCAACTCGATGAAACGGCCCGCGCTGACGTTGGCCTGACCCCACAGGACGTCAAAGACGAACTCGCTCGTCCACTTTGGGACGTACCGGCGGCTTGGCGCTCACGGTAACCTTACCTGAGCAAAACACTCGTTTTTCAGGGCTTCGGCCTTGAAAAACGTGCCTCTTCAGCCAATATTCTCATAGGGAATGACCGGGTTGTCCGGTCATGTGGAGAGAAACGTCGAGGAGACTACCTCACATGGCACAATATCAGACCGTCCGCACCGCGCCTGGTGTCCGCACGGCCGAGATAGATGCGGGCCTTCGCGCTCACATGAACAAAGTCTACGGCACGATGTCCGTAGGCATGATTATTACTGCCCTCGCCGCTTGGGCAATTGCTGGCCTTGCCGTCACATCTGATCCGTCGGCAACTGGCATCGCAATTCGCGAAGGCGAGTATCTGTCTGCACTGGGTGCAACGATCTACACAACGCCACTGCGTCGGGTGATCATGTTCGCGCCTTTGGCCTTTCTCTTCTTCGGATGGGGCGCACTGATGCGTCGCGCATCCGCCGCTGGCGTTCAGCTGGGCTTTTTTGCCTTCGCGTCCGCCATCGGCCTGTCGCTTAGCTCGATCTTCCTAGTCTTCACAGACTTCTCGATCGTGCAAACATTCCTTGTAACAGCCATCGCATTCGCGGGCCTCAGCCTTTGGGGCTACACAACCAAGAAGGACATCTCCGGCTGGGGATCGTTCCTGATCATGGGTGTGATCGGCCTCATCGTTGCGATGATCATCAACATCTTCCTGGGCTCGCCCGCGATGATGTTCGCGATCTCGGCCATTGGTATCCTGATCTTTGCAGGCCTCACAGCTTACTACACGCAGGACATCAAGAACCAGTACGTCGCACACGCTGTTCACGGTGACCAGGAATGGCTCGACAAAGCCGCCTACGACGGCGCACTCAGCCTCTACATCAGCTTCCTGAACATGTTCCAGTTCCTGCTGATGTTTATGGGCCAGCAAGAATAGGCTGCAGTCACAGACAAATCAGAAAGGCCGGCCTCAGCGCCGGCCTTTTTTGTTTTCATTTGGTCTTAATACTTCGGCCATGTATCGCTTAATCGATAGCCATTGGGCCAAGGATCAGTTGGGTCCAACATGTGCTGATGAACGCCTGTTATCCACCCGCGCCCCGATATCTCGGGTACAATCGCAGCCCGATCGCCAACGACTGCCTCAGCAACAATCTTCCCAGTAAACGTCGACCCAATCAGGGATTGCGCCTCAAACGCATCCCCCACAGCCATGTCACCTCGTGAATGCAACAAGGCCATGCGCGCCGACACTGCCGTCCCGGTCGGAGACCGATCAATCTTACCCGGCTGTATCGCAACAGCAGACGACGCACAAAGTCGGCCATCTTCCTCTCGCAAAGGCCCTGCAAACAAACAAAATGACACATGCGTCCAGTCCGGGTTCTCAGGGTGATGAAACCGATGCTGCGTATTGAAAGCGTTAGTGATCTTCACACCCAGTTCCGCCAACTTCTGTGCCCCCTCTGGGCGGAACGTGACGCCCAGCGCTTCAGCATCGACAATTACGAAGCTGTCGCCGCCGTAGGCTGTATCAACCACAACCTCGCCCAACCCCAGTACGTCGAGCCGAATGCCCTGCTCCCCAGCAAAAGATGGCACATTCTGTACATGTATGCGCTTCGCCTTCCCGTCCGCACACTCCGCCCGCACACGCACCAGTCCACCTGGAGCTTCCAGCACCATGCGCGTCTCCGGCTCAGTCATCGGCACAATCCCGCTGTCCAACAATACGGTCGAAACACAAATCGAGTTCGATCCCGACATCGGTGGTGTGTCCTCGGGTTCCATAATGATAAACGCCGCCTGCGCCTCTGGATGTTTAGGCGGCACCAATAGGTTCATATGCCGAAACACCCCACCCCGCGGCTCATTCAATAGGAAGTTCCGCAACCGCCCATCCTGTGCAATCCAAGACCGCTGCTCCCACAATGTCTCGCCAGGCGGTGGCTGTACGCCACCCACGATCACATCCCCCACCTCGCCTTCCGCATGGCAAGAGATCACATGAATGGTCTTTGAACTGCGCATACTTCTGTCACCGGCTCCATACTACCTGTCGCCCCTAGCTCAACCGCTCAACGCGTTCAGATCAAGTGCCACTTACTCATTTCACCCTTCAACAAATACCTGAAAAGAAAGGGGCCGCGCGACGACAGTCGCGCGGCCCCTAAATTGGCTGGCCTCAGGCCAGACGAGACCTTACCCGACTGTAGCCTTTTCCTCGGCAGCTTCAGCAAGCGCTTCAGCACGTGCCGCCAATTCCGCTAAAGTCTGTGTCACCTCATCCGGGATTACCGCAACCTCAACACGCTGCGGTTCCGGCTGCGGACGCCCCTGAAGCTCCTCAATCCACGCCTGCTGCTGTGCAACCTTGTCTTCCAGAGCTTTCATCTGATCATCAGCGCCAGCGGCCTTATCGGCCAGCATCAGACCCGCCATCAGCAACATCCGGCTCTCAGGCAAACGGCCGATCTGGTCCATCAACGACGCCGCCTCGTTGTCGAGCAACCCAGCCGCCGCTTGCAAGAAATGTTCCTCGCCTTCCTGACAGGCTACTTGGAAAGGCCGTCCACCGATATTGATCGTTACCTCTGGCATATCAGGCTTCCTTCAAAACTGGTTCAAGCGACGCGAGAATATCCTCGATTTCTGCGCGATCCGCCGCTCGCGCAGCTTTCTCGGCATCCAAAGCCGACTGCAAAGACGCATTAACCAAATCACCGTCCGGCAATGCCGACGCATTCGCCTCTCGCAGAGCACTGTTGGACTTGCGCAGGTCGTCTCCAACCGCCTTCAGACGTGTCAGTTCCCCGTCACGCGTAGCAAGCTGTTCCTTCAGTCGAGCAACCTGAGCTTCAAGGCCGGCAACTGTCGTTTCTTGCTTTTCCTTGATTGCGCGCACCCGCTCTTCAAGCTGTGCGTTGGCTACGCGCTCGGCTTCCAACTCCTCGGCCAGTGCGGCAGCCTTGGCGGCATCTTCGCCCCCTCCGCCCGCGCCGAGGCGGTCCATCGCCTGACCCGCTCTGTCCAATGCCGCTGTGATGCGGCGCTCAAGTTCGGAAATGTCGCTCATCTGACGATCCGCTCCCTTGGTTTTTCGCAAGGGCCCGAGCGCACCGAATCGCACTCATCCCCCGCATTTCTTAAGACATACGAAGGAACAGCCGGGTTTTCACCCCCCTTTCGGCGCTAACGGTCTCAAGGCCGCCTTGAACTCACGCGCCCGCCTGCTATCAACCGCTCCGAATACTCGCTTTCGCAACGTCACGACCGACAAGGGGACAGGCACCGTGGACATCGCAACACTCAAAGATCTTCACCCGGACCACTTCGCACGCGCCACGGCCATTCGCGCACTTTCTATGGACGCTGTGCAAGCCGCGAATTCAGGTCACCCAGGTATGCCAATGGGCATGGCGGACGTTGCAACCGTGCTCTTTGAAAAGCACCTGAAGTTCGACGCCTCCGCCCCGAACTGGCCCGACCGTGACCGGTTCATCCTGTCCGCCGGCCACGGCTCGATGCTACTTTACTCGCTCCTTCACCTTACGGGCTACGAA
>CAYPVG010000080.1:0-3101 GCA_964414085.1 uncultured Boseongicola sp.
GTATTGGTCCATCGGCAAGTCCGGTCCAGCGTTCTACTACAACATCACTGGTGGGCGCAGTCAGGAGCCGGGATACGCGCAAGCTATGGTCACAACAGCCACAGAAGCGGATGCCGCGCGACTTGTACCGGACTTGCAGGCGCAGCTTGACCAGAGCTACCCCGAAGCGCGTATCATCGTTCGCGATTTGGTTCAGGGTCCGCCTGTAGCAGCACCGGTCGAGGTGCGCTTGGTCGGGCCTGATCTGGAAACGTTACGGTCGCTGGGCGATGAAGCTCGTGCTTTGATGGCTGATTTGCCGTTGGTGACGCAGGTACGTTCGGGCGTGACTGGTGGAGCTCCTCAGATCAGGTTCAATATTGATGAGACGAACTCGCGCCTCCTTGGTTTCGACCTGACAACTATTGCCGGGCAGCTTCAGTCGAGTCTCGTAGGGGTAAATGGCGGCAGCCTTGTCGAAGGGACGGAGCAACTGCCAATCCGTGTCAGATTCGATGACGAATTTCGTAGTAGCCTTCAGTCGATAAGTGAAATGCCGGTTGTTCTTCCTGGCGGCGCCGGAATTTCGGCGCGCGGCGAATTGCCATTCGTCCCGCTCTCGGCGATCGCTCAGCCTGTGCTAGAACCTGCTCCGAGTGTCATTACACGCCGAAACGGCGAGCGCATGAATACAGTTCAGGCGTTTATCGTGCCGGGTGTCTTGCCGGAAGAAGCTTTGCAAACAGTTCTGACTGCATTGGACGACCGCGGTTTCGTTGTGCCGGACGGCTATCGCATGGAGTTGGGCGGCGACAGCGATGCGCGATCAAACACTGTTGGCAATCTTCTGGCATCGATCGGCTTGATTGTCACTCTGACCATTGCCACGATCGCACTCACTTTCAATTCATTCAGGTTGACCGCTGTCGCCTTGGTGGTTTGCGTATTGTCCGCCGGATTATCGATGCTGTCGCTTGCGGTGATGCAATTTCCCTTTGGGATCAACTCGATCATCGGTGTGATTGGATCCATCGGCGTGTCGATAAATGCCGCGATAATCATTCTCACTGGCTTGCAGGGGAACGCCGCGTCGAACGCCGGCGACAAGGAAGCTATGGCTGACGTTGTAACCGGATCGAGTCGGCACATTGTATCGACCACAATTACGACGTTTGGTGGATTCCTCCCGTTGATTCTGGCCGGCGGCGGCTTCTGGCCACCGTTTGCCGTGGCGATTGCGGGCGGAGTGCTTTTGTCGGCTGTCGTCTCGTTCTACTTCACGCCAGCGGTGTTTTCCCTGATCCATCGACGCGTAGACAGCCAAGCGGAGGCCCACGAGGTCACCGAGCTAGAGGGTGCTCGCCTCAAGAGTCGTGCAGCGATTGCGGCAGAATAAGACCCTAACCCAGTTTGACTGGGCCGGGGCCTCTCGTATTTTGTTAGGCGTCTTGCATGCGATCCGAGATCAGTTGGATCAGCTTTTGATGGTCTACATCAAACTTGCGGATGCCTTCGGCCAGTTTTTCGGTCGCCATGGCGTCGGAATTCAGCATCCAGCGGAAAGTGGCTTCATCAAGCGTTAACTTCTCTGATGCGTCTGACATGTCTGGTGAAAGGACGCGGGGCAAATCGCTTTGATCGTTGCTCATCTCTTCGAGCAGCTTCGGCGCGATTGTGAGCCGGTCGCAGCCAGCAAGGGCGGTAATTTGCGCGGTGTTGCGGAAGGAAGCACCCATGACCACAGTTTCGATCCCGTGCGTCTTGTAGTAGCTGTAAATTGAACGCACGGATTTTACACCAGGATCTTCATCCGGTTCGTAGTGATCACGACCCTCTGCCGCTTTGTACCAATCGGTGATGCGGCCAACAAAAGGTGAGATCAGGAAAACACCAGCATCCGCGCATGCCATCGCTTGGGCTATGGAAAAGAGCAGCGTTAGGTTGCAGTCGATGCCTTCGGACTGGAGAACTTCAGCAGCGCGGATGCCTTCCCAAGTTGAGGCCAGTTTGATCAACACGCGGTCACGTGAAATACCGCGACTTTCATAGTCCGCAATAATGTCACGCCCGCGTTGGACCGATGCATTGATATCAAAAGACAGATTTGCGTCGACTTCGGTCGATACACGACCCTCGACCAAGCCTGAGAGCTCTGCACCAACCGCGACAGTCAGTTTCGACGCGACTTCCACTGGGCCCAAACCATTTTTCCGACCATCCGCGATCTCACGAGTGATCAGCTCGGCTGAAGAAGGGTCAGAGACGGCGCCTAAGACCAGCGAAGGATTTGTTGTACAGTCAACGGGTTGATACTTTTTGACGGCTTCGATCTCTCCGGTGTCTGCGACAATGACGCTCATCTCGCGGAGTTGATCCAATACACTTGCCATAGCTCTCAGTTCCTTTCGGTATCCATTTCGAAACCTCTGCTCTTTTGATTGGGTTTCGGGTCAAGATTGCGATGTTCCCAGCGGTCCAGGGATCATTCTGCTCCGCACCTTGTCATGCTTCTTGAACCGAATGTCCATAATCAAGCCGGCTGACGAGCAATGCAGCGTCATACTCTAGTCCATCGTAGATACGGCAGGTCACCCGAGGCTTCGCCGCCAACCAAAAACATTAAGCAGCGCAAACAGTATTGCCGCTACGCAAACGATTGATGGGCCGGCCGGGGTGTCGAAGTAATAGGCACCTTGTAGGCCGCCAACTGCGGAGACCACACCAATTGCCGCGGCAATCAAAGCCATAGCTTCCGGCGTTCTCGATAGCCCTCGCGCCGCAGCCGCTGGGATGATGAGAAGCGCTGCGATGAGCAGTATCCCCACAACCTTGATGGCCACCGCGACTGTTATTGCGAGCGAAAGCGTCAAAATCAGCTGTTCGCGTTTTGGGTCCAAGCCGCCTGCATATGCGAGTTCTTCGCTGAGTGTCGATGTGAGGAGCGCTGACCAGCGCCATGAAATGAGCGCGACCACCAAGGCCGCACCGCCCCAAATGACGAGCAAATCTGTTCGGGATACAGCCAGGATGTCGCCAAACAGGTATGCCATTAGGTCTATGCGGATACCGGAAAGAAAAGATACCGCCACCAAACCAAAAGCCAGCGCGGAATGCGCCAGAAC
>CAYPVG010000081.1:0-4022 GCA_964414085.1 uncultured Boseongicola sp.
TATACTCAAAAGAAGCGCAGCTGGGCTTAAGAATATTTCTAGGGCGCGGAAACTGCGCCTTTTGCCACTCTGTCGGTGCATAAGCCACATCAGCCGCTTCAATTGCTAGCAAATGCATTCCCGACCGGGCGCGTGCGCGCAACACACTGTCATCGCCGGCGTCAAACTCAGGATCAAAGCCCACATCGGAACCGTGGCCACGATAGAAAAATTCGCTGAGTGATATCAGAGGTATATCCGGCCAAACATCCTTCAGGAAAAGCGTTTCACCCCATCCCGGGTTGCCGATCATCACGTCCGGGCGAAACCCCTTCTCGCGCAACGCGAAACCAACCCGCGCCACCGCCTGACCGTTCAAAACAGCCGCCTCACTGCTCGCCAGATAGGGATGTATGCCCTCAGTTACGCCGCGATGCGGTGCATACTCGATTTTGCGCACCCCTGGGATCTCTGGCTTCCCCTTTTGCGTAACAAAAACCACCTGGTGCCCTTCACGCGCCAACATTGGGGCGAGATGCTTAAACTGACCGGGACAGTTTTGATGCACAAACAGGACGTTCAACAGGGATCCTCGGCGCGTGTCATCATGGCGATCCGGGAAGGACTCGAACCCTCAGCCTGCTGATTAGAAGTCAGCTGCTCTATCCAGTTGAGCTACCGGACCGCTCGCGCCCGTTATTGGCCGCAGCGTTTCGATTTGGCAAGTCTGTTGCGCCCAAAAGAACTTAAGGTTACCAAACTGAACACCGTTCAAGCCGAGGCGCAAATGGCGAAAGACACCACCAAGCGGCGCGATGCACTTCGCGAAACCCTGACTGAGCTTGCAGAAAGCCATGTCGAGCAAGACGGGCTGGGATCATTGCGTGCGCGGACGCTTGCGAAAGAGGCAGGTTGCGCAGTCGGCGCGATCTACAACGTCTTTGACGACATGACCGGTCTGGCCCTCGCCGTAAACGGGCGGACGTTCCACCGACTCGGGCGTCATGTATCTTCTGCTGTTTCCGAGGTTGCTGACGCTTCTCCGACGGATCGGCTCATCACCATGGCCGTGGCTTATCTTGGTTTTGCGTCTGAAAACCCGAATCTCTGGCGCGCGCTTTTTGACGTTGAAATGTCTTCTGATCGCGATGTGCCCGCGTGGTACCTAGATGAGCTAGGGCGGCTCTTCCAGATCATCGCCAAACCTTTATCCGAGCTTCATCCCGATGCCGAAGCAGGCGAGATAGATCTTATGACGCGCGCGCTCTTTTCATCGGTACATGGCATAGTGCTACTTGGTTTGGAAAACCGCATCTCTGCTGTACCTCGCGACCGTCTCGAAGCAATGATCGAGTTTCTCTTGCGCCGGGTTTCTAAAGCCTAGCCGTCACAGCTCGAGTATACAGGTGTAGTAAACACTCGCCGGATCATCTGTGTAGTCCGCGAACGGTGGGCTCGGCTCAAATCCGCGCCGCTCATAGAAGCGTCGCGCAGGCTCAAAGGCGTCCTGGCTACCAGTCTCCAAACTGACCCGCCTCAATCCCAACTTGCGCGCCTTTTCCAACAATGCTTCCAAAACGGTATCTGCCAACCCCGCTCCCCTTGAGTCTGACGCGACATGCATCGACTTCAATTCGCCGAGTTCGTCGTCATGAACTTTCAGAGCTCCCATGGCCATTGCGCGCTCTCCATCGAAAACAGCCACAAATTCGGCACCCGCGTCTTCCAATGCACTGGCGTCCATGGCGTGAACGCTGCAGGCTGGAGACGACGCGTACATCAACGTCAGATGCGCCTCGATCAGAGGTAAAATGCGGGGATCAGTTGGTACGCAGGGAACTGCGGCAGAGCCTAATGCGTCCATGCGCCTTTGCGGTCCGTGGCGAAATTTTCACCGTAGCCACGCGCCCTCACATTAGGCTTTCGCGGCTTCGGCTCTTGCACGACCGCATCGATCCCATGCTGCTCGGCATAAGCCAAAGCAGCTTCTTTCGTCGCAAACCGCATACGAACCTGGGCCTGCGTGTCGTTCGACGACGTCCATCCCATCAACGGATCCACATCACGGCCAGTCGAATTCACAAATTCCAACACCCATTCCCGCGTTTTGGCCTGCCCTGAGGACATCGCCGATTTCGCCGGTTTAAAGATACGCGCTGACATGGTCGGTTCCCTTTTCGTTAGACGATCTATCGCCAAAACTCGGCTTGTTTGCAAGGGAAAGAGCGAGTGAGCGCCGGTCAGGACACGGGGAGCGAGGGGTGGGTAAGGTCGCGCGCCCAACCGGCTGCTCGTCTTGCTGCTTGTAAACTTACATTTACACTGTAAGCGAGTTTTTACAATGTCTAATTCTACTTTTGGTTGTATTTTGTCTATCCCTTTGTTTCCCCTCACATCTCCAAACATGTCAGTAGACTTTGCATCGCGTCACTTCGCACCTTGAACGTGAACAAAAGAAGATCAAATCTGATGGACCGAAAGGAATCACCCATGCCGTCAGACCCGATTCTTCACGCCGCCGCCCCCGATGTCGCCACACGCGAGAAACTCGAAGGCGGACACCGCCTCGTGATGCACACCGACTTCCAGCCCGCTGGCGACCAGCCAATGGCCATCAAGGAGCTGGCAGGCGGCATCAATGACGGCGAGCAGAACCAGGTGCTCCTTGGCGCAACCGGCACGGGCAAGACGTACACGATGGCCAAGGTCATCGAAGAAACCCAACGTCCGGCGATCATCCTTGCGCCCAACAAAACCCTCGCCGCACAGCTCTACGGCGAATTCAAGGGCTTCTTTCCGGACAATGCCGTCGAGTATTTCGTCAGCTTCTACGATTACTACCAGCCAGAGGCCTACGTCCCACGCTCGGACACCTACATCGAAAAAGAAAGCCAGATTAACGATCAGATCGACCGGATGCGCCACTCGGCCACGCGCGCGCTTCTGGAACGCGACGATGTCGTGATCGTCGCTTCGGTCTCCTGCATCTACGGCATCGGCTCGGTCGAAACCTATGGTGCGATGACGCAAGATCTCCACGCCGGGAAAAACTACGACCAGCGTCAGGTCATGGCCGACCTCATCGCCCAGCAATACCGCCGCAACGATCAGGCGTTCCAACGCGGCACCTTCCGCGTGCGCGGCGACAGCCTCGAAATCTGGCCCGCCCACCTTGAAAGCCGCGCATGGCGGCTGTCTTTCTTTGGCGAAGAACTGGAAAGCATCACCGAATTCGATAGCCTCACGGGCGAGCGCACCGGCAAAATGGAAAAGGTCCGCGTCTACGCGAACTCCCACTACGTCACGCCAAAACCGACGCTCAACCAAGCCATCATCAACATCAAGAAAGAGCTCAAAATCCGTCTCGACCAACTGGTCGACGAAGGAAAGCTCCTTGAAGCTCAACGCCTTGAGCAGCGCACCAACTTTGACGTTGAGATGCTCGAGGCCACCGGGCACTGCAACGGCATCGAAAACTACTCGCGCTATCTCACGGGCCGTGCGCCGGGTGAACCGCCCCCGACCCTCTTCGAGTTTATCCCCGACAACGCCATCGTTTTCGCCGACGAAAGCCACGTCTCAGTCCCCCAGATCGGCGGCATGTACCGCGGCGACTATCGCCGCAAATTCACGCTCGCCGAACACGGCTTCCGCCTGCCGTCCTGCATGGATAACAGGCCCCTCAAGTTCGAGGAATGGGACGCCATGCGCCCGCAGTCGGTCTTCGTCTCGGCCACTCCGCAATCGTGGGAACTTGAGCAATCCGGCGGTGTTTTCACCGAACAGGTCATCCGTCCCACGGGACTATTGGACCCTGAGGTGGAAATTCGCCCTGTGGAGATGCAGGTCGATGATCTTCTGGATGAGGTGCGCCGCGTCACCGCAGATGGGTTCCGCACTTTGGTGACGACCTTGACTAAACGCATGGCTGAGGACCTGACCGAATACATGCACGAACAAGGGGTCAAAGTGCGGTATATGCACTCTGATATCGACACTTTGGAGCGGATCGAAATCTTGCGCGATCTGCGCCTTGGAGCCTT
>CAYPVG010000082.1:0-3030 GCA_964414085.1 uncultured Boseongicola sp.
CCCTATAAGTCAGTCGGGAAGGAGATGATCCGGCAAGGGCTTTTGCAAGAACACGAGGCGTCGGCATCTCGTATCCGAAAATGGGTCCGTGATAATCCAGCTCGTGGATTGAAGATGCTTTGGCATAATCCTTCATACATCTTCTTTCGTGAGATCGACCGATTGTCAGATGCTGATGGTCCGATCGGGGCAATGAACCGCCCGTTAACTGCGGGAAGATCGCTGGCGGTGGATCCTGACTTTGTTCCTTTGGGTGCACCTGTCTGGATTGAGAAAACTGGAGACGAAGCAATTCAAAGGCTTATGGTTGCGCAAGACACGGGCGCGGCCATCAAAGGACCGCAGCGCGGAGATATTTTCTTTGGGTCGGGTTTCGAGGCAGGCGTTGCGGCTGGGCGCGTGCGTGACGGCGGTCGGATGATCGTGCTGCTTCCGAAGGCGTTTGCGAGCAAGACGGAGGGTCGGAAATGAAGCGACGCTCGCCGCGAGGGTTGGACCCGGAAGAGAAAGCTCTGTGGGAGCGGGTTGCTAAGACGGCAACGCCTCTAGAAGAACGTGCGCCAAGGGCGCGGTCGGTGAAGCCAGCTGTTGAGCGGCCCGTGGCTGATGCGCCGGAAAGAAAAGCGATCGCTCCGTTTCAGATTGGATCGAAGACGCAAACGCGCCTGCCGCAAAACCAGATTGCGCCGAGCGTCGGAGCGTCACTGGATGCGGCTCCGGTTCGCATGGATCAGAAGGCCTTTGGCCGCATGAAGCGCGGGAAGAGCAAGCCCGAAGCCAGAATTGACTTGCATGGCATGCGGTTAGACGAGGCGCGGTCCGAGCTGCTGGCATTCATCCATTCGGCCCATGCGCGCGGGAAGAGGTTGGTTCTTGTCATCACCGGAAAAGGCCGAGTTTCAGACGATAGCGGACCTATTCCTGTTCGAACCGGAGTGCTGCGCCATCAGGTGCCGGATTGGCTTTCGCGACCACCGCTGAGCGCGCTGGTACTACAAGTTGCGCAGGCACACCAAAAGCATGGTGGCTCAGGCGCTTTCTACGTCTATCTCCGGCGCTGACATTTGTTTGGTTGCGCGCGTGACGGCGATCCATACGAGAACAATCGCAACTATGAAATAAAGTGCGATTCCGTTCATTTGCTCAGGAAAATCAAAACCTAAGTCGATGAGCGCACCGGTGATGCCGGGACCAATCGCTGAACCAAACACCATGATGCTTGTTGAAACGGCTTTGATGGAGCCGATGTATCGGGTGCCGAAAAACTCTGCCCAGAATGTTGTGATGACTGTGGCTTGCAGACCGGTCGCCAAGCCAAAGATGATGAAGGCCACGGCCGCCACAGACAGGCTTGAAGCGCCGCCCAATATCGCGAACCCGACAGCCCAAGGAATGAGATAGAATTGCATCACGCGGCCTGAGCCAATGCGATCGATTAGTTGCCCCGAGAAGAGCGTTGTGGCGACGGCGATGGCGGTCAGAAGAGGGATAAGCGCGAAGTAGTCTATAAGTGGCCAGCCTTTGACTTCGGCGATGTGAACTTGCTGGAAAAACAGAGCGGTGCCCCATGAGGGCGGGCCAATGAGCATAGGCAGGAGCAGCCAGAAGATTGGTGACCTGATAACATCGCCACGGGTCCAGTGGCGCGATTGCATCCCTGCGCTTGTTGTTTCCTTGGCAAGTGATTGGGGTGTCCGCTCGGTCGCCAGGAGCCATTGGATGACCGGGAAAGTGAGCATCATGACGATGCCCGCTGTGATCCAGACGCTGCGCCATTCCATGATCAGGAATAGGCTTGCGACGATGAGCGGAACGACGGCCTGACCAAAAGCAAAGCCCATGGCCGAAATCGAAAGCGCGAGACCGCGGCGGGCGGAGAACCAACGGGCCATGGACACTGTGGCGAAATGAGCGGTCATCCCCTGCCCTAACAGCCTGAGAAAGAAGACGATTATCGCCAGCCCGATCAGAGAAGTGTTGAGCGACATAGCCAGGCAAACCGCCGCCAATCCGGGGATCACGATCCACGACAGTGTGCGGACACGGTATTTGTCAGTGAGGCCGCCGATCCAGAACATGACGATGGCGGAGAGTGTTGTTGAGATGGTGTAGAGCCCGCCCCACTGGCCGTCGGTCAGGTTGAAGGTGGCCATGATCTGTGCAGCGAAGAGTGCGATGAAGTATGTCTGTCCGTAGGACGACGAGAACGTCAGCAGCACGCCGGTAGACAGCGGGCGCCGGTTCTCGGAGATGAAGGACCATGTGGACATGCGTTCTCTCTCTGCCTCTTTTGGGGAAATGAAAAGCGTGGAAATGAGCAACGCTCGGTGGGTACCGTGCGGTTCTTTCTGCGGAACACGGCTCTTTCCGTTAAGAATCGCGCAAAATCAAAGATTTCGATAATCGGTATCGCGTCAGTATGACGTCGGTGTTACGTCGGTGTTTGCGCCGCGCGATTTGCCCAAAATCGCATTCGTTAACAGAACGAACGCGGGGTATGTGAAGATTGAGTTAATTTTGGATGGAGGCTCGGCGCGCGGAGAGTTTTGGCCCGAAGACGTTGATCGCGAGGCCAGTGAGTACCAGAGCGCCAGCAACGAACTTCCAGTTTTGCAGCGGCTCACCCAGAAACAGCGCGGACGAAAGCATTCCGAAGATCGGCACCATAAGCGCAAAGGGCGTAACGGTGGCTGCGGGGTACTTAGACAAAAGTCCGCTCCAGATTGTGAAGCCGACCCACGTGCTCATGTAGACGATGTAGCCAAGCGCGGCGACGCCGGGCAGAGAGATGCTGGTAAGCGCCGGAAGTATCAGCGCTGGGCCTTCGAGAATAAGCGACAGTATCAAAAGCGGTGGCAAAGTCGATATGCTGCCCCAAACCACCAGCGCCAACATGTTGACTGATCCGATTTGCCGGGACTGCAAGTTCGCAATGCCCCACGACACCGCGGCCAGCAGAACGAGGACGATCCCAAGCGGAGTGACGTCCCCTCCCCTTTGTGTGGCGACAAGCGCGACACCGGAAAACGC
>CAYPVG010000083.1:0-3428 GCA_964414085.1 uncultured Boseongicola sp.
AATCGCTGGCTATGGCACACCTGTGCTCGCCATCTGGGGGCGTAATGACGATGTTATTCCTCTGGCGGCCTTGGGACGCTTGGCAGAGCTGAATCCAAACGCACAGCATGTGGAGCTAGCGGGAGCAACTCACGTCTTTCCGCAAACGCACCCGAGCAAGGTGGCCGAAGCGTTGACTGCGTTTTTGGGCAAGCAACCCAAGCGCACCCGCAAGATCAGCTTGCAAGCAAACGTAAGCCCTGAGTGACGTCGCTTCGCACCGCCAAACGTAGACTCGGCTCGTCGCCAGCCCTTAGCGCCGCGAGAATCAAACGGTGGTTCTTGGGAACCTCGGTTCGCCTCAGACGCCCGTAAAGCGCGCGCATGGTGGGCCCAAGTTGCAGCCAAACTGTTTCTGCGGTCGCCAACATCGCAGGGGCTTGGGCGCGAAGATAGAGTGTGCGGTGGAACTCGAGGTTCGTGCGGATATATGCGACAGCGTCGCCTTTCACGATGGCCTCTGAGATTGAGTTGTTTATCAGCGACAAACGTTCGATCAGCGCCATATGAGCTCGCGGAAGCGCCCGACTTGCAAGCTCGGTCTCGATCAATGCGCGCAGCGCGGCCAGTTCCTCGATACGGTCATTGGACAACTCGGGCGTGGTCACGCGGCCCGAGGCTGAAAGTGTCAACGCGCCCTCAGCCACAAGACGGCGGACGGCCTCGCGAGCCGGCGTCATGGAGACTTCAAATTCTTTGCCAATCCCGCGCAGCGTTAAGGCCATGCCCGGGTCCAGTTCTCCATGCATGATGCGCGTACGCAGAATGCGATACACGCGGTCATGTGCGGCTGGGTTTGGATCGGCGTTACGTGTCAGCATGATCGAAGTGTGATCACAAAAAGCACTGTAAGGTCAATCAAAGCGATAGCGATGTAGTCCTGGGCCATCACGCCTGAGCCAAGACTTATGCGCTTTGTAGGTTGGGCAAAGTTCTTCAACTACTGACCAAAAGGCAGAGCTGTGGTTCATTTCGACCAGGTGAGCGACTTCATGGGCGATGACGTAGTCAAAGACCTCGGGCGGTGCGAGGATCAGCCGCCACGAGAGCATCAGGTTTCCGTCTGTCGTGCAGGATCCCCATCGAGAACGCGTGTCGCGGAAGGTGACCCGCCCAACTTCGCGACCGACCTCACCCGCATAATGATCGACGCGCGGCATTGCACGATCGCGCGCCAGATGCTTAAGGCGCGCAGCCAATGCTTTTGGCGAAGACATCTCGATATGATCCGGGAATATCACGGTCCGACGGCCGGAGGATGCGTGAATTGTCAGCATCTTTCCTTCGACAGGCAGTTCCGCGCCAGGCTTGACGAGAACTTCGTCGGCGACCTTGCTTTGCGCTTTGTCGATCCAGTCAGCATGCGACGTGAGAAAATCCCGAGCCGCGCGATCGCCGGTATTTTGTGGCACCGTGAGCGTGACGCGACCATCCAGTTGAGACACCCGCAACGTCATGCGGCGTGCCCGGCGCGAGCGCCGCACGGTAACGTCACGATAAAGGTTGTCCAAAGCGCGGTAGGAGCCCATATGCCTGCTCTGAATGCTGTGTTTTGCCTCTTAAAGACTTTAGCTGTCCGTTAAGGCGACAAACAAGGTCAAAACCCGCTGAAAAGGCTTTGACAGAGCCTTATACATGTGGCACTTGGCGCGGCATTCCACATGGATATTGACTGAAAAAGGACGACCCATGCCGAAGGAAGAATGGGGCACAAAACGCCTTTGCCCGACCACAGGACGTCGGTTCTACGATCTGAACGCCTCTCCGGTGGTCAGCCCGTACACAGGTGAAGTTGTGAACATCGAAACCGGTAAAGCCAGCCGGACGATGGTAGCCGACAAGGCTGATGCGAGCGCAAAACCAAAAGACGAAGTCGAAGATGATGACGTTATCCTCGATGATGACGATACGGATGCGGATGTCGATCTGGGCGATGACGTGCTCGACGATGACGACGACGATGATGATGTATCGCTCGATGATATCGCTGACGTTGCCGCCGACGACGAAGACTGATCACTGACTTTTTGCTTGCGTCGTGCAGGTGAAGTCAGTAACTCACGCGGGCGGTCAGATATTGCCCGCGCCTATTTGGGGCCATAGCTCAGTTGGGAGAGCGCTTGCATGGCATGCAAGAGGTCAGGGGTTCGACTCCCCTTGGCTCCACCAAATCCTTTGAAATGATTGAAACGCTGACCGAGTTGTCGCCTGCCTCATCATCTTCATGAGAACAATTAATTTGCGCGTTCTGCCGTGACATGGCAGTGCATCATCGAAGGTATTTTGGGGACAGTCGCAATGAGTGACCGGCTGAGCATCCTACTGAAAGAACGAGATTGGCTTTTGGCTGACGGTGCCACGGGCACAAACCTGTTCAACATGGGCTTGACGGCCGGCGACGCACCAGAGTTCTGGAACGTCGATGAAACTGACAAAGTCATCGCGCTTTACAAGGGGTCGGTCGATGCAGGCTCTGATCTGTTCTTGACCAACACGTTTGGCGGCAATGCCGCGCGCCTGAAACTTCACGACGGCCAATCTCGTGTACACGAGTTGAACAAGGCCGGAGCCGAGATTGCCCGCGAAGTTGCTGATGCGTCGGGGCGAGCTGTTATCGTCGCAGGGTCCATGGGCCCAACGGGCGAAATCATGGAGCCTATGGGTTCTCTGACCTATTCCGACGCTGTCGAAATGTTCCACGAGCAAGCGGAAGGTTTGAAGGCAGGTGGTGCCGACGTCCTGTGGGTCGAAACGATTTCTGCGGCGGAAGAGTACAAAGCCGCAGCCGAAGCCGCTTTGTTGGCGGGAATGCCCTGGTGCGGAACGATGAGCTTTGACACAGCTGGCCGCACGATGATGGGCTTGACCAGCCAAGGCCTAACAGATCTTGTCGGCAAGCTGGATCACGCGCCCCTCGCCTATGGTGCAAACTGTGGTGTCGGCGCGTCCGACTTGCTACGTACGGTTCTTGGTTTCGCGGCACTTGGACAGGAGATACCCCTCATCGCCAAGGGCAATGCCGGGATCCCAAAGTATGTGGACGGTCATATCCACTATGACGGAACACCTGACTTGATGGCAGATTATGCAGTACTTGCCCGTGATTCAGGTGCGACGATCATTGGTGGGTGCTGCGGCACTACGCCCGAGCATCTCGTCAAAATGCGTACAGCTTTGGAAGATACCCCGCGCGGTGACCGTCCGACATTGGATGCAATCACCAAAGCACTTGGCGGGTTTTCGTCTGCATCAGACGGAACTGGCGAAGATGCCGCCACTCCAGCACGCGCGGGCCGTCGGCGTCGCCGCGCCTAACCCTGCAGAAGCGTCTTTGCTGCCTCGCGCGCCGCATCTGTGATACGGTCTCCTGAGAGCATGCGAGCAATCTC
>CAYPVG010000084.1:0-3564 GCA_964414085.1 uncultured Boseongicola sp.
TAACGCTCGATCAAAGGCACTCTGTGGTAAACCCAGGCCAAAACATAACCTGCCAAGAGTAGAAATATTGCGCCCACAATATACATCGTATTGGGGCTTAACGCGTTTCGGATTTCAAAAGAATCCTGCGACGCCAACGCACTGAACAGGTTCGCTGTATCAGATATTATGGACACTGGATCGTCCCTCCCTTCGGAGCTTGCCAGGTTCGACGATTACACCGCCTGGTCTTTGTCGCTCACAAAAAATAGCCAGCCCCAGAGAATCCGGGACTGGCTTCGAGACTAGATGAAGGCGATCAGCCTTTCCACCAACGACGTGGCTCAACGTTCTCTGCCAATGTGTGCGGGTTGTTGCGCACGTCATTGTAGATGTCCTGGTAGGTGTCGATGCCACCGGCCCAGCCGTTGATCCGCTCACGCCACTGCTCCCAGAGCTGCGGCTGGAACTCAGGCGAACACATTTCTTCAGCTTTGCGGATTTCTGCATCCGACAGAGCTGCAACGCGCACGTTGTTCTGAGCGAAGATGGTGTCCGGACCCATATGGGGGCTGGTGAAACCTACTGTGTTGGCCAGAGCAGCTTCGTTCGCAGCCTGCACGTGAACCTGTGACAGGTAAGATGATTCCATCACAGCATCCTGAAGTTCACCACCAAGGCTGTCGAAGGTCGACGCCGTCATGGCTGTGTGCTCGGTACCGCAGAAGAAACGCAAGTCGACACACTGGGAAACAACTGGCGACATGTTGGCGTATGCCACAGCCGATGCCCATGTTTCTGCGCCGTCGATCAGACCTTGCTTCAGGCCGTCGAGTGTTTCTTCCCATGCAACCGGAACAGGGTTCAGGTTCAGAGCGTTCATGGCGATACGGCCAAGCTGTGTACCCGTCACGCGGTTCTTCGTGCCGAAGAGTTGGTCGATCGAAGTAACCGTCGGCTTGTCTTCCCAAGACAGACCCAACTGGATGCCGCGAAGTTCTGCGTGTGTGAAGAGGAACTTCAGGCCGTGACGCTTTTCAAATGGATCACGGAGGATACGCTGCGATTCTGGCGAGTACATGAAGTAGTACTGGTCGGCGCGACTACGGAACATATACGCATAGTCGAGCACGTTCAGATAAGGTGCACCACCAGCGGAGTTCTGAGTGGAAGCAGCGTAAATGTCGATGATGCCCTGCTGAGCTTTTTCAACGCATGACAGCTGACCACAGATCTGGTTGTTGCCGATGAATTCGATCCGAATTTCACCATCTGTGCGCTCTTCAAGATCGCGTGCAAATTCGAGGCAGCCTGCGCGCTCGATCAGAAGGTTTTGCTGGTTGAAACCGGCAGCACCGAACTTCAAATTGTACTTTGCTTCTTTCGCGAAGCGCTTGTTGTAGGTTGACTCGGCAGCTTTCGCTAGGTTTGCTGCTGTCATAGCGCCGCCGAACGTACCGGCCGCCAGCAGGGTCGAGCTCATGCCGTAAGTCCCTGCAATCTTGAAGAAATCTCGGCGCGAGACTCCTTTTACACGATCAAATATTCCCATACTTTCCTCCCGTTATGGTCATTAATGAGACGTTTCGTTTCAAAAAAGTGTAGAATGTGTTTTCCAATCTGTATAGTAGTTTTTCAAATATTATCGGAGGGGCCGTCGTGGAATCAGATTATGTCGTGGTGGGTGCGGGCTCTGCAGGTTGCGTATTAGCCAATCGACTGAGCGAAAATCCTAACAACAAGGTTACCCTGTTGGAGGCCGGTCCGGCTGACACGAACCCTTGGATCCACATTCCGGTTGGCTACTTCAAAACGATGCACAATCCAAAAGTGGATTGGTGCTACAGGACTGAACCCGATCCAGGCTTGAACGGTCGCTCTATCGACTGGCCTCGCGGCAAGGTGCTGGGTGGATCGTCTTCATTGAACGGGCTTCTCTATGTCCGGGGACAAGCCGAGGATTACGATCGCTGGCGCCAGATGGGAAATTCTGGTTGGGGATGGGAGGATGTCCTTCCGCTCTTCAAGCGTGCGGAGTCAAATGAGCGTGGTGCCGATGAGTTCCACGGAGATGAAGGCCCGCTTGCTGTATCGAACATGCGCATTCAGCGTCCAATCTGCGATGCGTGGGTCGCAGCGGCCCAATCTGCGGGTTACGCATTCAACCCGGACTACAACGGCGCAACGCAGGAAGGCGTTGGTTATTTCCAATTGACCGCCAAGAATGGCCGGAGATGCAGCTCCGCCGTGGCTTACCTCAAGCCAGCACGACAGCGAAGCAATCTTCAGATCGTCACCAAAGCCCTCGTCAGTAAGGTCAACATCGAAGAAGGTCGCGCAAAAAGTGTCAGCTATATCGACGGAAGTGGCCGCGAGCAGACCATTACGGCACGGCGCGAAATCATTCTGTCGGGTGGCGCAATCAACTCACCTCAAATTCTGATGCTCTCGGGCATCGGCGATGGAGAACAGCTTCAGGCCAACGGAATTGAAACGGTGCGCGACTTGCCTGGTGTCGGCAAGAACCTTCAGGACCATTTGCAGGCGCGCCTCGTGTTCAAGTGCAACGAGGCAACGCTAAACGATGAGGTCCGCAGCCTGTTCAATCAAGCCCGTATCGCCTTGAAATATGCGATGTTCCGGTCCGGCCCCATGACCATGGCGGCAAGTCTTGCGACAGGGTTTATGAAGACAAACGATGATGTCGCCACTCCGGACATTCAGTTTCACGTCCAGCCCTGGTCCGCAGATAGCCCGGGCGAAGGGGTACACCCCTTCTCTGCCTTCACAATGTCTGTCTGTCAGCTGCGGCCGGAAAGCAAAGGCGAGATTGTATTGGACGGACCGTCGCCCAAGACCTACCCGAAGATCCATCCGCGTTACTTGTCGACCGAAACCGACTGCAGAACGATTGTGGATGGCGTCAAAATTGCGCGCAAGATCGCGCGACATGCCCCGCTTAGCACGAAGATCGCGGAAGAGTTCCGCCCCACCGGCGACTTGGACATGGACGATTACGAAGGCACGCTAGATTGGGCACGCAACAACAGCGTTTCAATTTATCACCCGACTGGCACTTGCAAAATGGGCCAAGGTGCTGACGCCGTCGTAGATGCCGAGCTAAAGGTTCATGGCGTTGAAGGACTGCGCGTAGCGGATTGCTCTATCATGCCTGAGATCGTGTCTGGCAACACCAATGCGCCTGCGATCATGATTGGCGAGAAAGCATCGGATTTGGTGTTAGCTTCGGCATAAACGGAGTTTACGAAGACTTCTGTATGTTTTCACGTTTGCGTACGAAGGCCGAGTAGCTCGCGTGCTTGGCTAGTCGTAGCGACGGGACGGTTATGCGCCGCGCATATTTCGGCGGCACGTTTGACAAGCGCCGCGTTCGAGGGCGCAAGCGTATTGCGATCAAGTCGAATGTTGTCTTCCAGTCCCGTTCGGGCATGACCGCCGGCCGCAATCGACCACTCGTTGACCTTGATCTGCTCGCGTCCGATCCCAGCGGCGCACCAAGGAGCGCCGGGGAATAGTCGGTTCACGGTCTGAACATAAAAGTCGAACACGTGCCGATCTGCGGGC
>CAYPVG010000085.1:0-11061 GCA_964414085.1 uncultured Boseongicola sp.
GTCTGTAGGCATCTTTGTGCCACCCGCAAGCTTTGCCACAATTCTGCCGTTGTCTGGCCCGAATGTGTTCCTTAACAACGCGTAAATACTGGTGGAAACACGCCGGGACGCGAGGCATTTATGGATTATTCAGCACGCAATCAGAAATGGGGCGACTCCGAGATCGGGACCGAAAGTGGCGAGATCACTTGGAGCTCCAACATCACATCTGGATTGCAGTACGACACAAGCCGATACGATCTGGATGACTTCAATAATGCGCTTCAGGATGCCTTTGACGCTTGGGAGTCGGTCTCCGGTCTTGATTTCACTTACATCGGTACTGGCGACGCGGATATTGACGTTGAAATGGGCTATGGCGACGGAGCTCGCTTCGGTGTTGTCGGCTGGGCTTATTGGAACGGCGGAAGCACGATCACATCCGCCAGCATCGACTTTGACGAACAAGAAATCTGGGCCCCAACGGGGTCTGGCGGCATCAACTTCTACGCTGTTGCGCTGCACGAGATCGGGCACACGTTTGGCTTGAACCACTATGATCTCAACACGCAGATCATGAACTCCAGCATCTCGACGAATTCGCTTCAGTCGGGCGATATCGCCGGCGCGCAATACCTTTATGGAACGGGTGGTCTAGTTGCGCCTTCCGATCCTCCTCCTACGCCTCCAAGCGATCCGGACCCTGATCCCGATCCGGCACCACCGACGCCTCCAAGCGATCCGGACCCCGACCCTGTCCCAATAGATGATGGCGGCAGCAGCGGTGGTGCTATAGGCGCGGTTGTTGCGCTCCTTGGTCTGGTATTCGGTATGGTTTTCGGGGGCGGCCTTGGTGCGGTTGCCCTTGCAGCCGGGCGCTCGGGCAACGACGCAACCGATGATGCGGACGACAATGCGGATGACGCGGTTGAGGATGTCGTCCTTGCCGACCTCATTCCAGTCATTGAAGATCAGAAGCATGCTGTTTGGGTGGATGACGAGGGCAATTTCATTGCCGCACCGGATGGCCACCACCATCACGGCGACGGGCACAATCATGGCCATGGTTGCGATTGCGGATACTGCGCCACGTCTGAAGTAGAAGAAGACTTCTTCTTTGCCTGAGCTTAATCAAAAATACCGGCGACCCGACCCAAGAGCATGAACGCCCTCGCGGTCCGCGTCTCTGTCAGTGCGGCGAGCTCCTGATCGCTCAGCCGATCCGCGATACTCGACAGGGTCTTGTCAAAAGTCCGCAAGAAATGATGCGCCGCGTCGCGGAAGATTGAGTCCTGGCGCATCCGCGATGCCGTGAGGGCAAGCGAAGACCGGTCTCGGATGCCACCTATTCCCGAAACCGTTGGTCCGCGTTCGCCGTCTGCAAACCGACGCCAAACGTCCGTCCTAGACCGATCAGGGGTCAGATCGTCCATATAGATGCCGTCCTGGCTGAGCAGCGTGAGCACATCCTGGCTCGCCTGGATCAAAACCGCCGCGCGTCGATCTGCCAGCGCGCGCCGTAAAGCATCAAAACCCGCGCGATCTTCCGCTGTTTCGGGAAAATTCATGGCCGTAATAAAGTCAGCTGTCGAAACAGGTGTGCCGTAGAACTCTGCAGGTGTGCCAAGGGCCAGATCAGGTTGTTCTTCCGCAATCGCGGCTGGTTCGGGTGATCGAATTGGCGCAGCGACCGGGCGTTCGGGCGCAGGCATGACTCGCGAAGTGGCGAACTCGGCCAGTGCGCTTTCCGCGCGTTTCTGGCCCTGCACAATTTCGTCGATTTTGCGTTCCACATTCGGGCCCATCGTGGTCGCCGCCAATTGCGCTTGCGTGATGTAGATCTGACGCATCGCGTCCATCGATGCTTGAAGCCGGTCGCTTTCTTCGCGCATCACCCGGCTTGATTTCACAGCAACCGCTCCGATCCAGATCAGGGCGATCGGGACGAGAACGGTCAGCAGCGCGATGAGGAACCGTAAAGGACCGAGGCCCTCGGCATCCCCGAGACCCACGAAGATCAAGAACGTCGCGCAAAGCACAATCCAAGTGCCAGAGACGATCAGTGCGATTTTGTCCGCAGGATCAAGCGAGGTGTCAGCACCAGCCCGGCTGTATATGCCGAGATCCACAGGCGGCGTGCGTTCCGAGCTGTCAGACATGGGCAGAAATGGCCCCTTTGGTCAGGTGAATTTGATCGATAAAATTTCGTACGACTTTTCGCCACCGGGCGTACGCACCTCGACACTGTCGCCTTCGTCCTTGCCGATGAGCGCTCGCGCGAGCGGTGACTTGATGTTCAGTTTGCCAGACTCGATGTCGGCTTCAGGCTCGCCAACGATCTGGTAGGTTTTCTCTTCATCGGTGTCCTCGTCGACGATCTCGACAATGGCTCCGAACTTTACCGCACCAGACATTTTTGATGTGTCGATCACATCGGCGAGCGACAGGATACCCTCGAGTTCCTTAACCCGGCCTTCAATGAAGCTCTGCTTTTCGCGGGCGGCATGGTATTCAGCGTTTTCGCTCAAATCGCCATGCTCGCGCGCTTCCGCGATGGCGCGGATGACAGCCGGGCGTTCGACCGACTTTAGCTTCTTCAATTCTTCATTCAGCGCAACGTGACCTGCGCGTGTCAGCGGTATCTTTTCCACGTGAATTCCTTTCGCCACTTATGGCGGCAACCCCAGTCTTAAATTCAACGCGGGGGTCAAGAGTCAAGAGTGATCACGGCTTGCGCGCAAACAGATGCCGACCGTGCGCACATTGCGTCCCGTCATCGCTTGTGACTAGGGTGCAGAAAAGTTGTCGAGTTATGGTCCGCGCCACCACACCCCCCCACAAAACCACGTTGATCCTGATGACTGGGCTGTCCGTCCTCTCGCTCAACATGTTTTTGCCCTCGCTCGGGTCCATAGCGCGGGATTTGTCATCCGATTATGCAGTGGTGAGCCTCGCAGTGGCAGGCTACCTGGCCCTGTCTGCGGTGGTGCAGCTGATCGCAGGACCATTGTCCGACAGGATCGGACGGCGCCCTGTGGTTTTGGGGTCCATCGTGGTTTTCATTTTGTGCTCTGCGGCATGCGCTGTGGCAACGAGTGTCTGGACGTTTCTCGGGTTTCGTATGCTTCAAAGCGCCATGGTGGCCTGTGGCGCTGTGGCGATGGCCGCTGTGCGCGATACGCAGGATGAACAAACGGCAGCAGGAACACTGTCGACGATCAGCGCGGCTATGGCGCTGGCCCCCATGCTGGGACCCGTTTTGGGCGGGTTTCTGGACACTGCATTTGGCTGGCGGTCGGTCTTTTGGTTCTACGCGGGTTCAGGCGTCGTTCTTTTGGCACTTGTCTGGGTCGACATGGGCGAAACCCGTGTGCAGCGCACCGAGGATTATCTAAAGCCGCGGATAGCAGAGTTGCTTGGTGACGTCCGCTACTGGGCTTTTGTGCTGTGTACCGCTTTTTCGGTGGGGTCGTTCTTCATCTTTCTCGCTGGCGCACCGCTGGTGGCAGAATCTTCCTTTGATATTTCAAGCGCTGAAATTGGCTTGATTATCGGATCGATCACATTCGGTTTTATGTTCGGCTCGTTCGTGTCGGCGCGGCTTTCCAAAAGGTTGGCTCTGACGCAGACCATTCTGATCGGACGCGTCCTGGCGTGCGTGGGGCTATCCGCGGGACTTATTGTGATGGCCTTTGTGCCGGTCACTCCGCTTCTGTTTCTGGCCACCACGCTATTTGTCGGGGTCGGGAATGGGCTTACCCTGCCCAATGGCAATGCAGGGGCCATGTCGGTGCGACCGGACATGGCCGGAAGCGCAGCAGGTATCAGTTCTGCTTTCATGGTTGCTCTAGGTGCCGTTCTGACATTCCTGTCCGGGTTCGTTCTGGCCGTTATCGCGACGCCGCAAGCTCTCATCATTATGATGTTGGGAAGCGCCGTGATCGGTCTTTTTGCAGCCTATGCGGCACATAGGTTTCGCAATTAGGCCCCAGAACGCTGCGGAACGGGGCAAATTCGCTGCGATCGTGATTGACGCTCGGGAGCGTTCATCGAATAAACCCTTTTGACATGAGGCATCTGATAAGGGACCGGGACGCGCTATGAGCGAGATTGAACGCGAAAGCATGGAATACGATGTCGTGATTGTTGGGGCGGGTCCGGCTGGCCTGTCCGCAGCGATCAGACTGAAGCAACTCGACGCTGACTTGAATGTTGTGGTTCTGGAAAAAGGGTCGGAGGTCGGCGCGCATATCCTCTCTGGTGCTGTGCTTGATCCGGTCGGCCTAGATGCGCTGATACCTGACTGGAAAGAGTAGGGCGCGCCGCTGAACGTGCCGGTCACAGAAGACAACTTCTACATGCTGGGCGAAGCAGGTCAGATTCGCGTCCCCAACGCGCCGATGCCGCCGCTGATGAACAACCACGGCAACTACATCGTCTCCATGGGCAACGTGTGCCGCTGGATGGCCGAGCAGGCCGAGGAGATGGGCGTCGAGATCTTCCCTGGCATGGCGTGCTCCGAGCTGGTCTATGGCGAGAACGGTGAAGTCAAAGGCGTAATTGCAGGTGAATTTGGTCTGAACGCCGACGGCACGCCGAGCGACGGTTATGAACCGGGAATGGAACTTCACGGCAAGTACGTCTTCCTCGGCGAAGGCGTTCGTGGGTCGCTTTCCAAACAGGTGATCGCCAAGTACGAACTCGACAAGAATGCAGAGCCGCAGAAATACGGCCTCGGCATGAAAGAAATCTGGGAAATCGACCC
Source organism: uncultured Boseongicola sp. (assembly GCA_964414085.1). GTDB lineage: Bacteria > Pseudomonadota > Alphaproteobacteria > Rhodobacterales > Rhodobacteraceae > Boseongicola. The sequence goes on from CAYPVG010000085.1 coordinate 4,745, forward strand.
AGAGAAACACCGCGAAGGTAGCGTAACCCACACGATGGGTTGGCCCTTGGGCAAGAATGCAGGCGGTGGCTCCTTTATCTACCATCTCGACAATAACCAAGTGTATGTCGGCTTCGTGGTTCACCTGAACTACCAGAACCCGCACCTGTTCCCGTATATGGAATTCCAGCGCTTCAAGCATCATCCCATGGTGGCCAAGCTGCTGGAAGGCGGAAAGCGCGTTGCATACGGCGCGCGCGCCATTACTGAGGGCGGCTATCAGTCGATGCCAGAAGCAGCGTTTCCCGGTGGCGCTTTGCTCGGGTGTTCCGTAGGCCTCGTCAACGTTCCGCGCATCAAGGGCAATCACAACGCCATGCTCTCAGGCAAGGCAGCGGCGGAACATGCATATAACGCGATCCAAGCAGGCCGCTCCGGCGATGTCCTCGACGGTTACATGACCGAACTCAAGGAAGGCCCTGTTGGCCAGGACCTGAAGAAAGTGCGCAATGTGAAGCCACTCTGGTCCAAGCGTGGCCTCATGGCATCCTTGACGCTCGGTGGCTTCGATATGTGGACAAACACACTCGGCTTCTCGCTGCTGGGAACGGTCAGCCACGGCAAGTCGGATGCAGCGAGCACAGGCGAAGCGTCGAGGTTCCAGCCAATCGACTATCCAAAGCCGGATGGGAAACTGAGCTTTGATCGCCTGACCAATGTCAGCTTCTCGATGACGAACCACGAGGAAAGCCAACCCGCGCACTTGAAACTCGTCGATTCCAGCGTGCCAATTGATGTGAACCTGCCGAAATACGCCGAGCCAGCGCAGCGCTATTGCCCGGCTGGCGTGTACGAGGTGGTGGATAACAACTTCGTCATCAATTTCCAAAACTGCGTCCACTGCAAGACGTGCGACATCAAAGATCCCTCGCAAAACATAGTCTGGACGACACCTCAGGGCGGCGACGGTCCAAATTATCCGAATATGTGAGTGAAGCGCGACAGAAGAGGCAAACTGTCGCGCCCCCCATTGCCTCGTATGGTTGGCCCGTCTACGTTTTCCGGAAAATAGATAGGGAACATCTATGCCGTTTATCCGCATGCTGACGATTGCCGCCGCTCTTGCAACCGCGGCACCAGTTTGGGCCGAGCCCGCGTCAGGCAGTTATCTCGCCGCGCGTTCAGCAATGATGGCGAATGACTATGAAGAGGCAGCACAGCAATTTACGCGTGCGCTCATTCGCGACAGCCGCAACCCCCTTTTGATTGAAAGCGCGTTGACGTCCTATGTGGCGCTCGGCGACTTGGAACGTGGGGTCCCGCTTGCACGTCGCCTGATCGAAACAGGCACGTCCAGTCAGGTGTCGTCACTCGTCCTCGCAGGTGATGCCGCTAAGCGCGGCAACTGGGATGGCTTGTTAGAAGACATGGACGCTGGAATGACCATTGGCCCTCTGTTTGACAGCCTTTTGGGTGCTTGGGCGGAACTGGGCGCTGGGCGCATGAGCGACGCGCTTGCAAGTTTCGATGCGATCACCGGAAATCAGGGTGTTCAGGCTTTTGGACTCTATCACAAGGCCCTTGCCTTGGGATCGGTCGGTGATTTTGAAGGCGCGGCTGAGATTTTTGCAGGTGAACGAGGGACGACCATTCGCCTGACCCAGCGCGGCATCGCCGCTTACGTTCAGGTACTCAGCCAGCTTGAACAACCGCAAGTGGCGCTTGACCTGATCGAGGCGACCTATGGAAACAACCCGCCGCCACAGCTTGAAGCTATGCGAGTGGCAATCGAAGCGGATGAAACACTTGCTTTCGAAGCGGTGCGCACGCCGGTAGATGGTGTCGCAGAGATCTATCACTCTATCGGAAGCGCACTGCGTGGAGAGGCGCAAGACGCCTATACGCTGCTATATATGCGCATGGCCCTGACGATCAGGCCAGACCACATTGACGCGCTTCTCGCCTCAGCCGAACTTTTGGAGGGGCTTGGTCAGTACGATCTGGCGACTGAAGTTTACGACACGGTCCCGCGCACTTCTCCTGCGTATCATGCTGCCGAACTCGGTCGGGCCGCAGCACTGCGCCGCTCAGATCGGACGGATGCTGCTATTGAGGTTCTGAAGCAGCTGACGGAAAGTCATGGCGACAATCCAAACGTCCATGTGGCCTTGGCTGATGTCCTGCGCCAGACCGACAATTTTGAGGAATCGATTCCTGTCTACACGCGCGCGCTTGAGATGATCGGCGAACCGCAAGAAGAGCATTGGATCGTCTACTTCGCTCGCGGGATTTCGCATGAACGCACCGATCAGTGGGACGCCGCCGAAGCAGATTTTCGGTCAGCGCTTGAACTGCGCCCCGAGCAACCGCAGGTATTGAACTACCTCGGATACTCGATGCTCGAGATGAAGCGGGATCTGGACGAAGCTCTCGAACTTATCGAACGTGCAGTAGAGCAACGCCCTGACAGCGGCTACATCGTCGATAGCCTTGGCTGGGGTCTTTATCGACTTGGCCGCTATCAGGAAGCGGTGGGGCATATGGAGCGCGCCGTCGAGCTGCTTCCGATCGATCCGATTGTGAACGACCATCTGGGCGACGTATATTGGGCCGTCGGACGCGAACGCGAGGCCGAGTTCCAATGGCACCGGGCCTTGTCCTTCATCACCGACGAAACGGACCCGAACGATGTGGACGCGGACCGTATCCGCCGCAAGCTCGAGGTCGGGCTTGATGTCGTGTTGAACGAGGAAGGCGAGCCGGCGCTGCAAGTCGCCAGTGACGATGGTTAAGGTCTTTGCACCGGCCAAAATCAATCTGACTCTTCACATCACCGGCCAACGCGACGACGGGTACCACGAACTCGATAGTTTGGTGACGTTCGCCTCGGTCGGTGATGAATTGTGGATGACCGAAGCCGGGATCAACTCCCTCACAGTCGAAGGCCCAGAGGCCGAGGGCGTTCCAGCGGACATGAACAATCTCGCCATGAAGGCCGCACAGTTCGCCGGAGCGGGACGTCACGCCGCAATGACACTCACCAAACACCTACCAGCAGCCTCCGGAATTGGTGGCGGTTCGGCAGATGCTGCCGCAGCGTGGCGTGGGATGCTTGCTCTGGGTCCTGTGGGCAAGACGCAGGCCGATACGCAGTTTGCAATGCCCGAGATCATGCTTGAAACGCAAATGCGTGGTCTTGTGGCTCTTGGTGCGGACGTGCCGATGTGCGTGGTTAGCCGCCCACTGCGCGCCCGGGGCATCGGTGAAAAGATCACACTGCATGACCTGCCACAGATACCCTGCGTTTTGGTAAATCCGCGGGTTCCTGTTTCGACCCCACCGGTTTTCAAGGCGTTGGAAATAAAAGACAATCTGCCCATGCCGGGTGATCTGCCAATGTTTGAGAATTCCCGTGACTTGATTGCCTGGTTGCAAGATCAACGGAATGATTTGCAAGCACCCGCGGTCTCGGTCGCGCCTGTCGTTCGCGATGTGCTTGATCGGCTGGCCGAGTGCGAAGGGGTTGGGCTCGCTCGCATGTCGGGCTCTGGCGCGACTTGCTTTGGTCTGTTTGAAGATATCGAAGATGCGAAGTCAGCGGCCCATTCATTGCGTGAAAGCAACCCGGATTGGTGGGTGGCTGGCTGCGTACTGGGCGACATGTTCCAAAAGGCGCTTCCTAGCCCTTAATTTCCGCATCCCGGCCTTTTCCAACGCACTCGTCCGCGCTACGTCTTTCCCAAAGAGGAGCCGAAGATATGCTGACTGTCATCTCACCTGCCAAACGCCTTGATTGGAGCGCGCGCGACGTTGATTTGACTGCCCCTAAATTCGAGAAGGAGGCAGGTCGCCTAGCAGGCCACGCGCGCCAACTGACGCTCGGAAACTTGAAAAGCCTGATGGGGCTTTCGGACGATCTGGCTCGCCTGAACCGTGATAGGTTCCGCGCTTTCGCTGATCGGCCAGATGCCGACACGACCCGCCCGGCGGTTTTTGCTTTTGCAGGTGACACATATCAGGGATTGGAAGCGGAAACGCTCGATGCTGACGCGTTGGAGCGCGCCCAAACGCACCTGCGCATTCTTTCAGGGCTATATGGCTCTCTTCGGCCCCTGGACGCCATCCAACCGTACCGCCTGGAAATGGGCAGTCGCCTCAAGACACGACGCGGCGGGTCTCTCTATGCGTTTTGGGGCGATACAATTGCCAAGTCATTGAACGCGGATGCGGAGGCCATCGGTTCCGATATCCTCGTAAACTGTGCGAGTCAGGAATATTTCGGGGCCGTTGATCTCAAGGCCCTGAAACCACGCGTTGTCACGCCGCAGTTCTATGAGCTGAAGGGCGGAACGCCGAAGATCGTGAGCTTCTTTGCTAAGAAAGCCAGAGGCTCAATGGCCCGGTTCATCGTCGAGAACCGTGTAACAACGCCGGAAGGTCTAAAGGACTTCGATATGGGTGGGTACCAGTTCGTCCCGGACGCCTCTGACGAAAGCACGCTTGTTTTTCATCGCGACGAAGCTGCAGCAAAGGCGGCTTAAACGGCCTCCTGATCTGGTTCCTCGGCGACGTCTTCCTTCGGCAACGGCAGGACGGGACGGCAGTTGATTGGCTGAGCTCCAACAATATGGTCTATTAGTTTCTGCTTTTTCAAAGGCTTGGTAAGGTAATGATCCACCCCAGCCGCCAGAATGTCATCGGCGTCGCCCTCCATCGCGTGCGCCGTGATTGCGATGATGGGGCAAGGCTCCAGCCCCTGATCGGCCTCAATTGCCCGAATTCGTCTGGTCGCTTCTTTGCCGTCCATTTTCGGCATGGAGATGTCGGTGAAGATCACGTCTGGCCGTTGGCTTTCAAATGACTGCACAGCCTCAAGCCCGTTCTCGGCAAAGTGCAGTTCAATGTCCAAGTCCTTGAGCATCTTCTCCAGAACGAACCGATTTGTGCGATTGTCCTCGGCAGCAAGCACCCGCATGGCACGCGGGGTAGGCGCAGAAGTATCTGGTTCGTCGGGGTCGAGAACTGTCGCGTCGGGCTCGTCTGTGCCGGCTGCCGCGTCTTCCTGTTGATTGGTTGGCTCGACTTCGGCAAGGTCCTCCACGTTTTCTGGAACGGACGGTTCGGCTGATACTTCGGTCGATGCCTCTGCTTCGACGTCCTGGGTCATTTGACGTGCAATCTCAGTCTCATCCGGCTCATCCGGTGCTGCGAGTTCCACAAGACATGACATCATTAGCGCCCGCATCACAGGGCGGGGGAGGAATTTGTCGAAAGGGTTATCCTCTTTGGCTATCTTCGCAGGGCCGTCCACAACTTTGAACAGCCCGGCGGGCGCATAGAGGTTGCGCACCTCTCGCGCCATAGCGAACCCACCGTCTTCTTCGGAAGTTTCACCTACGACGATGATATCTCGAACACCGGGACGCTCGGCGGCGAGGTCGCCGAATTCGTCCACCGTTGTTGGCTTCAAACCGACAAGCCCCAATTGCTTCGACAGCACAGTGCGATTCATGCCTGGTTCATGCACAATGATTGCGCGGTCCAACCATGGTGGGGCGGTGATGTCGTTTGGTTCGATGTCTTCGGTGGCGATAAGCGGTAACGAAAAGCCAAAGCCAGAGCCGACGCCTTCGCGCGAGTCCACCCAAACAGCACCACCCATCGCCTCGATCAAGCGCTTTGTGATCGCAAGGCCAAGGCCGGTTCCATCATGTGCACGATCCTGGTCGTTTTCGACTTGTTGGAACTCCTGGAAAACCGACTCCAGCTTGTCCTCGGGTATGCCAATCCCTGTGTCTTCAACAGTGACATGTACCCGATAGTCGGTCTCGTTTTCCCCGGGCAAACCAACGACACGGATCAGGATATGCCCTTCATTCGTGAACTTTATGGCGTTCCCAACAAGGTTGGTCAGAACCTGCCTTACGCGGCCTGCGTCACCGATATACGTGCCCGGCATGAAGAGATCGAAGTCGACGGCAATCTGAAGACCCTTGTCGCGCGCGCTTGGCTGCAAAAGCGTGACCACATCATGAATGCTGCGTTCAAGATCGAAGGGGGCGGACTTGAAGCTGATTTTGTCCGCCTCGATCTTCGAGTAGTCCAATACGTCGTTGATAATGACCAACAGCGCCTCGCCCGACGACCTGATCGTGTCTGCAAAGGCCCTTTGCTCCTCGTCTAAATCGGTTTCCGCCAACATGTCCGCCATTGCGACCACTCCGTTCATCGGCGTGCGGATTTCATGGCTCATGTTTGCAAGGAAAGCTGACTTGGCGCGGCTTGCCGCCTCTGCCTGCGCGCGCGCGGCTTTCAGCTGTTTTTCGTATTCGACCGAT
>CAYPVG010000086.1:0-14253 GCA_964414085.1 uncultured Boseongicola sp.
CTTCGGATGACCACCATTGAACCTTCATACCAATCGCTTTTGCGTACTCCGCCACCGCGCCCCCGATGCGGCCAAAGCCGTAGAGACCGAGCGTTTTGCCTCGCAGTGTTCGACCCACGCCGGACTGCCAGTTGCCCGCGCGGATGGATGCGACCTGATCAGGTATTTGTCGGTAACTAGCCAATACTAGCGCCAACGTATGCTCTGCCGCAGCGTATGAGGGCGTTCCCGAATGCATGTTGGAACAGAGTAAGACACCATTATCAGAGCAGGCAGGTACGTCGATATGAGGATAAACGCTTCTCTGCGATATCAACTTGAGGTTTGGGAGGCGCTCGAGAAGCTCGGATCCAATCTTAGTCCTCTCCCGAAATAAAACCAGCGCTTCCGCGTCGGTCACGCGCGCGGAGAGCCGAACGGGGTCAGGTTCGTGATCCGTCCAAACGGTGGTTTCATGGCCCTCCAACAACGAAAAGCACGGCAAGGTTCTCAGTGTGTCGAACCAGTCGTCGAGGATGTGAACCTTCACCGGCTCTCGATCCCAGCTGATGGCGTTGGCGTGCGTGGAGTCGCAACAAAACGCGGAGTTTCGAGAGCGCGCAACGCCTCAGAAACTGCCCCCCTTAGTCCGATCAGATAGTTGAATTGTGCATCACATCCCGAGATCGGTGTAGGATAATCGCGGATCTCGTTTTGGATTAACTGCCGGGCTGCAGAAAGCTCGGCTTTGGCGACGGTCAGACATTCATCGGAAGTCATGGCGATCTCCTTTTTGTATACTATAGTATACAATTCTATTGAGGGTCAACCACTCTCCCAAACCGAGCCAGGCACAAACACGTCACCGCTCGCAAGTTTGCGTGCAGTTCTAGTCAGTCCTGCGGAGACAACATTGAAGGACCCATCTGTGTCTTCAAACTCAACCGAAACCTCCATCTGGCCCATCGGGTGCTCAAGGGCTAGCCTCGCAGGAGAACCAGACTTCTCAATTAATCCCTCACCGACAGTTCCTGGGCATAGCAAACACGCGCTGATGCACTGTGATCCCGTAACGGCCAACGTCGGGTGCGTCTTCCAGGGCATAAAGTAGCGGACGGTTGCGTCTCCGCCGTTTCTCGCATTTGAAAGAATGCCAAATTTGGGAGTTACCGACTTGGAAACGTCACCCATGCCCATCAAGGTGCCGGCTTTCAACCGAACCGACTCCATTCGCTCGAAAAAGGCGCGGTTCTTATCGAGTTCAGAGATGCTTTCATTTCCAGCAAGACCAAAGTCATCAGCACGTGCAATCACCATCGGCATTGCCACATCCAGGCAGCTTACTTCGATGCCATCCACAACATCCTTTCGATTTCCGGTCGGAAATAGCGCTCCAGTTGCTCCGCCAACCACGTCGTGAAATTGGAGTTCAATCGGCGCGGCCGCTCCCGGAACGCCATCAATCTTCGCGTCGCCGTCATACACGACTTTGCCGCCTGGTGTCCGAACCTGAGACGCGACGCGCGCACCCGTGTTTACTGCTCGAATACGGACTTCTGTCACGTCTCCGGTCGGCTCGATGAGCCCCATCTCGATGGCAGCCGGCCCAACCCCGACCAGGATGTTTCCACACGTGGGCTTGAAGTCCACAAGTCCGTCTTCCACTCCGACCTGAGCGAAGAAATAGTCAATCTCGGCCCAGTCATCGTCCGATCGGGACAACATCGCGACCTTTGTCGTCACAGCGTCGCCGCCACCGATCCCGTCAATGTTCAAAGGATGGCCAGAGCCAACGAGCGCGACCAGAACCCTGGCGAGTGCTTCTTGATCCTGCGGCAAGTCCTCGCGACGCATGTAAGGCCCTCGCGATGACCCACCACGCATGAAGAGAAATGGTATCGCGCGCTGTGTCATGTGCTGTTCCTTATTCTTGAGGCCAACTCCGAGACGAAAGCTTTTGTTCCGAGCTTGCCGCCGACATCCCGAGTGCGCGTGTTGGGCGAAGACAATGACTCACCGATGGCATTGTCGATCGATGTAGCTGCGACTTCTTCGCCAAGGTGTCGGAGCAACATACTGAGAGATAAGATCAATGAAGTTGGGTTTGCCAGATCTCGGCCGGCAATATCAGGTGCCGAACCGTGTTGGGCCTGTGCTGCGGCGTGGTGCCCCCCCGCGTTCAGCGATCCCGCCATCCCAAGTCCACCTGACAGTTCGCTTGCTAAGTCGGACAGAATGTCCCCGAACATATTCGTGGTGATAATCGTGTCAAATCGAGCTGGATCACGAACGAGGAGCGCTGCAGCAGCATCGACCAATACCTCTTCATACTCAATGTCCGGATAATCCTTTGCCACGTTTCGAACGGTATCGAGGAAAAGACCATCTGACAGCCGCATGACGTTGGCTTTGTGAATGATCGCAACACGCTTTGCGGGCCGCTTGGACGCAATCTGGAAGCCCGCTTTGGCAATGCGTCGACTTGCATGCTCGGTGATCCGACGCATAGCAAGGGCGACTCCCGGAACTGGCATGAACTCTCCGGGACCTTCGTGCATGTTGCGGTCTGCATAAAACCCTTCGAGATTTTCGCGGACCACTACGAGGTCAACTGGCTCAGAGATCGGCGCAGCTATCCCATCCCAAGTCCGAGCTGGCCGAATATTGGCAAACAGATCAAGTTCCCGACGCAGTACTCCAGAGGGATTCAGTCCACCTTCTTCGCGTGGCGGATAGGCGTTGTGCGAGACCGGTCCGAGAATTGTCCCATCGGTTGTCTTAGCCAGCTCTAAAACATCGGTAGTAATGGTGCTGCCGAATTCTTTGAGAGCGGCAAATCCGATGTCATGGCACACAACTCGAACCGGCCGGTCGATTTTCGATCGCACCGAGTCCAAAACTTCTAGGGTGGCATCCATTATTTCGGGTCCGATACCATCCCCTGGAAGAGCCAGAAGTGTCAGGTCAGCGGCCACGGCAGGTCCATGTATGATTGGAGAAGTCCTGGTGGGAAATCACGATTCAGCAACCCCGCCATCAAGCACATGAACGCAATGCCTGCTGCGGTGTATAGCGCTGAAAACCCAAGACTCTTGCCAGCCCGAAGGCGAATAAAGGCAAAAAGGAACAGTCCAAGCGCAAGGATAAACCCGAGCAGGGACGTAAGGATCAGCAGTCCGGCGAACCATGCAAGTGTTGACCAAAGCCCATGAGCGTTCGTTTCGGCGTCACCGGCTTCCCTATCTGCGAAGAGCGCGTGCGTTTCAGGGCGGATCATCATCTGCACAAGTAGGATCAAACACGCGACAATCGCCACACCTGACACAAAGCGCGGGAATACACGGTCAGCAGCGGCGTAGTCTGGGATCATCGAAGCATTGACAAACGCGACGATCAGATACCCTAGCACAACCAAAAGGAAGATCATTGGTGCACGCTTGGCACCACTTTCGACAGCCCCTTCTGCCATGATCGTTTTGGCCTGGCGCAAACCGACAACAACGGAAAGTACAGTGATGATTATCAGCACGATCACTATTGGCGAGAAGATATAGTCAATACCCTCCTCAAAGCCCTTCCGGAACCTTGATTGAGCAATTTGCACAGCTTGGTTGGCATAAGTCTCAGCCGGATTTGAAAGAACAAACCCGATCAAGAATGCGGGACGCGACCAATCAAAACGTCGCATCATGATCCCGAGGAAACCGATAGCGAAGAGCGCGACAAGGTCCATCAAGTTCTGACCCGACTGGAATGCCGCGAAGCTGATGATCATGAAAAGGAACGGAGCAAGAAGAGCGAACGGTATGGTTGTAAGTCGGGCGATCCCGCCAGAAGCAGCAATACAGATCAGGGTGCCGACGACGTTCGCCAAAGCCAAAAGCCAGACGATGGCATAAGTGATGTCGAGGTTGTTCTTGAGCATTGAGGGGCCAACTTCGATGTTGCCTGACCCCAGCAACGCGATTGCACCGATGAAGATCGCCATCGAACCTGAACCCGGAATGCCAAACAGCAATGTCGGGACGAGGCCACCACCTTCTTTGGCGTTGTTCGAACTCTCAGGCCCAATAACACCGCGGATCTCACCTGACCCGAATTTAGACTTGTCCTTGGTGGTTTGGACTGAGTGCCCATATGCGATCCAATCCACAACCGAACCGCCAAGGCCCGGGATAACACCAACGATTACACCGATGATGGAGCAACGGACAGAAAGCCAGATATTCGAGAACCAATCACGCACTCCTGTAAGCCAACCGCCCCCCAACGGTTTACGGTCGGAAATCGCGCGGTCTTGCCTCAAAAGCGCGACAATCTCAGGGATCGCGAAGATACCAAGTCCAACAATGACAAGCTTTAGGCCATCCACGAGGTAAGGCATGTCATATGTAGCCATGCGCAATTCGCCGGCACTATCGCCTTCTCCTATTGTCCCGATCATCATACCGAGACCCGCGGCCGCAATACCCTTCAAAGCAACGCGGCCCGCGAGAATTCCGACCATCGAAAGGCCGAAGATTGTAATCATCAGGAGTTCAGGTGTCCGAAACTCTAGGACAATCGGGCGCGCAATCAGGATGAATACTGTGAGAAAAGCCGCCCCCACAAGTCCACCAAATAGTGAAGACGAGAAAGCAGCAGACAAAGCCCGCGCAGCCTCGCCGCGTTTTGCCATCGGAAAGCCGTCAAGCACGGTTGCCTGAGAAGCGGAAGAACCCGGAATACCCATCAGCACGCTCGCAAAGGTGTCCGACGTAGGAACGACCGCCACCATGCCGATCATCAAGGCAAGACCGAGCACCGGATCCATACCAAACATGAATGGTAGAAGCAGTGACAATCCAGCAATTCCGCCAAGGCCAGGAAACACTCCGATACACAGGCCCATGACGACGCCCAGAACGAGATAACCGAGAACGATTGGTTGTAGGATCAGACCTGCCGCATCCCCAAGCGCGGGGAGCGCAACTGCAACGAAATCCATCGTTTCACCTCCGGCAGAAAAGAAATCCCCGGCCGGAAAAGCTCCGGCCGGGGGTCTGTTTTGGCTTTAGTTCAGAGTGACGCCGTAGCGTTCGCTGAGCCAATTGATGACAAAGTCTTTGGCTTCGCCTGGCACTTTGGTTGCGCTATCGAGCGCTCCAGTCGCTTCACCGCCTGTCATCTGTGGGTAGACGCCGAGACGGCCGGAAGAGATCTCGGCAAAGTCTGCGCGCGCTTTGATGTCTTCAAACGCCTTGGTGTAAGTGGCCATAGCGTCAGCAGATGCGCCCGCTGGCAGGAAGACCATCTTTTGTGCTGGGAAACCGGCTACAAAGAACGCTTTCCATGCATCCCACTGTGTTCCGCTGGTTTCGCAAGACGGAGTTGCATCGCAGACTTCTTTGAAAGTCGGCATGTCCGGGAAAGTTGGGTCGCGGACAATGTTACCGTCTGCATCAAGAGCACCCCATGACATCATCGGAACGGCTGAACCGTCGGCAACAAGCGGGGTCACACCGCTCAGGTAAGACGAAGAGGTCTGGTAGTCGATGTTGGCTTCGCCACGCTCGAACATAAGACGACCATCGCCACGGCCTTTGATGCCAAACACTGGCTCAACGTTCAGCCCAAGCATCTCCCATGCCAGAAGCGGTACTAGGTCAAGGCGTGTTGCACCCTGCGAACCATAGATGAAGTCGGTTCCCTGAAGCGCTGTTGCATCGAGACCGTCCATCATTCCCGCAAGGTCTGGTGGCAAGTAGGCGACGCCGCCTGTGCCCGATGCGAGCACAACATTCCAGTCACCGTACTCATAGCGTACGCGGGGATCGCCAAGCAGATATGGGAATTGGGTCGAACCAGACGATCCAAAGATCAAGGTGCCGTCATCATAAGTCTGTTCCTGGAACCAGTTTGCTCCCTTGGTCGAGCCTGCACCCGGCATGAACTTGACGACGACGGTCGGGCTACCAGGCAGCGCTTCGCTTAGAAGCGGTGCGTAAAAGTTGGCCCATTTCGCAGAACCGCCAGTTTCAGAGAACGGAATGACCCATTCGACTGTTTTGCCTTCAAGATCGATTCCGTGACCGCCGGCTGTCGCTTCAGTTGCTAAAGTCGCAGTAGCGGCGGCCACAAGGCCCATTGCTACGCGACGCGCAGTGTTAAATGTCTTCATACTTCCTCCCTTTCCAGCATTTCCCTAAATGCTGGTTTGCTAAGGAAACAGGTGATTCCCTGCTTCGCTGCCTCGAATTTGGGCGACGAAGCTTGCATCAACCCTTCAACACGTCAAAAACTTGATGCATGCGGATCGTTCTCGTTGAAGACAATCAAAGCCTCAGGAAAGGCATCACCTATCGGCTGACCGACGACGGCCACGCGGTCGACGCGTTGGAAAACGGTGAGGCCGCGGATGTTTTTCTCCAGCAGGAGGACTGCGATCTGGTGATCCTTGATATCAACCTGCCAGGGAAAGATGGTCTGGAAATCTTGACCAATATGCGTCGCCGCAGTGATCCGCGACCTGTCATACTGCTGACGGCGCGGTCTACTACTCAGGATCGAGTGGAAGGGCTCGATGCAGGAGCCGACGACTATCTAATAAAGCCTTTTGAAATGGAGGAGCTCGCAGCCCGGGTCCGTGCTGTTGCCAGGCGGCGAGAGGTGGCACCACGTCGGACGATGTCTTTGGGGAACCTGACACTGGACGTGGAAACACCGCAGCTCCTTAACGGTGACGCCGCCCTCGACGTGCCGCGAAGAGAGCTCTCAATGCTTGTCGCGCTTGCTGAAGCCAATGGCACACCGGTTTCCAAAGATGCGCTACTTGACAAGGTGTATGGGGCCGGCAGTGAGACAGATGACAAAGTTGTTGAGGTTTATGTTTCTCGCTTGCGAAAACGGCTTTCCCAGTTTGGCGTGTTGATCCGTGTACATCGCGGAATTGGCTACGCTCTCACGACATCGAACTGATGCGGAACGTTCTTTCCCTGCGGGGTCGCTTGACAGCGATCATCCTGATCCCACTGCTGCTTGTAGCAGCATTTGTGGGGTACTGGCAGCTAACCAATGCCCGCCAGACTGCAACGGATGTCTTTGACAAGAGCTTGCTTGCCGCAGCGTTGGCGGTTGCAAACGATGTGACAATTTCCGGCGGTGATGCGCTTTCTGCGCGCACACGTGACATCCTGGCTGATACGTCAGGCGGGCAAGTTTTTTACCATGTATATGCACCCGATGGAGTGATCGTCGCCGGATATGCGACCCCGCCTTCAGGAATTCCGCGCCCCACTACCGAGGCGGCGGGTCCCAACTACTTTGACGCAACTTACCTGGGTCGCACTGTTCATGGGGTGAGATTGGAAAATCGCACCGAGATCGATGGTTTCGCAGGCGTGTTCACCACAACGGTTTGGCAGGACGCGTCTGTGAGAGAAACATTCGTTCGCGATCTTCTTAATCGATCGCTTTTGGCCATAGCTGGCTTAATTGCGTCGCTCGCTCTTATCGTTTGGTTTGGCGTGCGGTTCGGATTGCGACCTCTGACCGATTTGGAAGCCGCCATCGCAAGCCGAAACAGTGACGAACTTGCGCCAATTCAGCGCGCGGTACCGGTAGAGGTCCGCGGAATCGTCAAAACGCTAAACCGACTGTTCGGTCAGGTAACGCGATCAATGGCCGCCCAATCCGAGTTCATCTCGAACGCAGCCCATCAGCTTAAGAATCCTATCGCAGGGGTGCTTGCGCTGGCCGAAGCCGTCGAATCTGCGCCCAGTTACGATGAAGCAAAGAAACGCTCACAGGATTTGCTGGACGCTGCACGCGAAACCGCCGGATTAAGCCAGCAACTTCTTCTGCTTGAAAGGGCTAAGACGATCAGCCCCGCATCGGCGATGCAAAGCTTTGATTTGGATGAGTCTTTTGCCCTGTGGTCGGAAGAGTTCGCTGGACAGCAAAGCGAAGGCATAACAATCACGTTCGAAAGAACGGGAGACCTTGGCCAAGTGATCGCCGATGAAACCATGTTAAGGGAAGCGCTTAAAAATCTCATCGACAACGCGCTTCTGCACGGGGGCAGCGGCCTTTCGCAAGTCGCGGTCAAATGCGGGCGGTCCGAAGGCACAATCAATTTAAGTGTAGCCGATGATGGCGTCGGCATGACCGACGAACAAAGACGCCAAGCCCAAAAACGTTTCGGCGCGACCGCCGCCACATCCCGAAGCGGTCTGGGCGTTTCCATTGTCGAGGCAATTGCGAAAGGCCACGGCGGTTCGATTGAAGTTCATTCAAACCATCCAGGGCTTTGCGTGAAAATTGTCTTACCAATTGGGCCGACGGCTTCGTAGCGTTCGCGTCATGAACCAACTGTAGCCCGCAATAATTTGACAGTGTTCTTTGGATTGGTGCCCAGGAGAGGACTCGAACCTCCACGTCCATACAGACACTAGCACCTGAAGCTAGCGCGTCTACCAATTCCGCCACCTGGGCCGGTGTCGTGAGCGCGGGGAATACGCCGGGAGGCAAGGCCTGTCAACGGCTATCACGTGTCGAAATGCGCCTTGTCGCCCTTAGCGAGCAAGGCTAAACCTGAGTTGACTCAAATGAGGGCGAGAGCGATGGCACAACTCGTTACTATCTACGGCGGCTCCGGCTTTGTGGGCCGCTACATTGCGCAACGCATGGCGCGACAAGGGTGGCGCGTCCGCGTCGCGGTTCGCCGTCCGAATGACGCGCATTTCGTGAAGCCTTACGGCGTTGTTGGTCAGGTAGAGCCTGTGTTCTGCAATATCCGTGATGATGACAGTGTTCGTTCGGTAATGACCGGGGCCGACGTGGTTGTAAACTGCGTGGGCACCTTTGATGCCAAGGGCAAAAATAACTTCGATGCCGTCCAACATGAAGGTGCCGAGCGGATTGCCCGGATCGCAGCCGAGGAAGGTGTTGACCGCATGGTTCATATTTCTTCCATCGGCGCAGGCGAAGACGCGCCGAGCAGGTACGGGCAAACAAAGGGCCTGGGCGAACAGGCGGTTCTCGCTTCGATGCCAAACGCCATGATCCTGCGGCCATCTGTGGTGTTTGGCCCGGAAGATGCGTTCTTCAATCGGTTTGCTGGACTGGCCCGCATGTCGCCGATGGTGCCTCTGTTCGGTGCAGAAACAAAATTCCAGCCTGTCTACGTCGATGACGTAGCCGCGGCGGCGGAGATGGGTGCCACTGGCGCAGCACCAGGTGGAGTTTACGAGCTTGGCGGCCCAGAAGTTGCAAGCTTTCGCGACTTGATCAAGACAATGCTGGACGTCATTCGCAGGCGGCGTCTTGTTATCGGATTCCCATTCTGGATGGGTGGGATGTTGGCGACTGTCACCGGGGCCGTATCGGCTTTAACCGGTGGCCTCGCGCCACAGCCAGTGACCGCAGATCAGCTGAAAGAGCTGACGCGTGACAACGTCGTGTCAGAAGGCGCGAAGACACTCGAAGATCTGAGGATTCACCCGACGTCGCTGGATGCTGTCTTGCCATCTTACTTGTGGATGTTCCGCCCGTCTGGACAGTACGCGGCGCTAAAGGAAAGCGCCAAGAACCTCAAAGGTTAAGCGTAAGCGATCCAAAGAAGAACGACGCCCAAGATCACGCGGTAAATGACATACGGCGTGAAGCTGACGCTGCGCAAAAGACGCATCATGAATGCGAGCGCGGCAAGCGCGAAGAAGAAGGCGAATGCGGCCGCGATGGCTGCGTCGCGTGCGGCCGCACCGTCCATCGTGAAGATGACTTCAGCGCCCAGGAGAACACCGGACGCCGCGATCGTGGGTACAGACATCAACATGGCTAGGCGCGCGGCGTCTGAACGAGCGTATCCCAGACGACGCGCGGCCGTGATGGTGATACCGGATCGCGAAGTTCCGGGGATGAGTGCGAGAACCTGGGCGAGGCCCATCAGGCCTGCATCCTTTAGGCTCCATTTCTCGGCGGTTTTTTCTACCGGCGAGAATTGATCGGCCCAGTAGAGTACGAGCCCAAATATCAACGTCATCCAGCCAACGACGGCAACTGACCGGAGTGAATCGTCGAGGCCCGTCAGCTTAAAGGCGAGGCCGGCCAAAATAACCGGAATGGTCCCGATTATTAGGCAAAGAGCGAGCCAGGCATTCTGATCGTCAATTTTTCTCTGAACGACCTTTGGCAGGCCCAAAATTGCACGCCGAATGTCAGCCCAGAAGTAGAGCATGACGGCGCCAAGAGTCCCGACATGGACAGCGACGTCGATGACTTGCCCCTGATCTTCCATGCCTGTGAGATTCGGGAGCAAAACCAAGTGCCCGGAACTGGAAACCGGTAAAAACTCGGTAATCCCTTGGATTGCGGCGACTAGGATCAGATGAAGAATAGGCATGACGCTCGCTGCAATGCGGAAACTTGCGCAACTCTAACCTATTGAGATTCGTTGAAAAGAGTCTCTTTAGGTAACATTTCGGACCTATTTTTGTGCAGGTGCGGCGGAAAAGCGCGCCAAAGGGGCAATGATTCCGCTATTTAGGTCAGTATTATTGCCTTTTCTTTTCCGATGATGCCGCATATTAGGTCGCTCTGGACAGTTTTTCGAAGGTTTTTCCTATGGCCGAGAATCCGATGCTCAAGTTCGTCACCACGCCGCGCGACATGCCTGAGAAGCGTGAGGCGACCGTACGTCGTGAAGACTTCAATGAGATTTACGCGGAGTACGCGGATCAGAAAGCCAAGGAACAGGCGAGCCGCTGCTCTCAGTGTGGCGTGCCATATTGCCAATCTCACTGTCCTTTACACAACAACATCCCTGACTGGCTTAAGCTGACAGCCGAGGGGCGTCTGCGCGAGGCCTACGAGGTGAGCCAAGCAACGAATGCATTCCCCGAGATTTGCGGTCGCATCTGTCCGCAGGACCGACTTTGCGAAGGTAACTGCGTGATCGAACAATCCGGCCATGGCACCGTTACCATCGGATCGGTCGAGAAATACATCACCGACACAGCTTGGGAAGAAGGTTGGGTTCAGCCAATCACCCCGTCGGCGGAGCGTCCTGAAAGCGTCGGCATTATAGGTGCTGGCCCTGGCGGTTTGGCCGCGGCTGACCGTTTGCGGCGCGCCGGTGTTCAGGTCACGATCTATGACCGTTATGATCGCGCCGGCGGACTGCTGACCTACGGCATCCCGGGCTTTAAGCTGGAGAAAGATGTAGTCATGCGCCGCAACGATCAGCTTGAGCAAGGCGGAGTTGAATTTGTTCTGAACTGCAACGTTGGCGAAGATATCTCGTTTGCAGAGCTTCAGGACAAACACGACGCAATTCTAATTGCGACAGGGGTTTACAAGTCGCGCGACCTTGAGGCTCCGGGTGTCGGAGCGGGCGGAATTGTGCGGGCGATCGACTATCTCACCGCCTCGAACCGGAAGTCGTTTGGCGATGATGTGCCCGAGTTTGACACGGGCGAATTGAACGCCGAGGGCAAGCGCGTTGTTGTCATCGGCGGCGGCGATACTGCGATGGACTGTGTGCGCACAGCGATCCGTCAGGGCGCGGAAAGTGTGAAGTGCCTTTACCGTCGCGACAAGGCGAACATGCCGGGGTCACAGCGCGAAGTTCAGAACGCCGAAGAGGAAGGTGTGGAGTTCGTTTGGCTGTCCGCCCCGAAAGGGTTTACCGGCGATACGGTCGAGGGCGTGATGGTTCAGAAGATGCGTCTTGGCGCACCTGACGCAACGGGCCGCCAGGTGCCCGAGCTGATTGAAGGTTCGGACTATGTGGAAGGCGCTGATCTGGTGGTGAAGGCCCTTGGGTTTGAGCCAGAAGACCTGCCGAAGCTTTGGGATGTTGATGGCCTTGAAGTGACGCGTTGGGGCACAGTGAAGGCCGACTTCCGGACCCACGCAACCAACGTTCCAGGGGTCTACGCAGCGGGCGATATCGTGCGTGGCGCATCGCTGGTTGTCTGGGCTATTCGCGATGGTCGTGAAGCTGCTGACGCCATTCTGGATCAGTTGAACGGTGCAGCAAAAGTAGCTGCTGAGTGAAATCGGTAAAGCGTCGGTATCACGTCGGTATTACGTCGGTGGGGGCGTACGCTGACTTAGGGAAATTATAACCACATAGGGCAGCAACGCTGACCATACCGGTTAAAGAAGGATGAAGATGGCAAAGAGAAGCGGACAGTGTCTCTGCGGGGCGGTGACCTACACGGCGGATGTTTCCGGCGAGGTCAACGCGTGCCATTGCGGGCAGTGCCAGCGCTGGGCCGGAGGTGGCCCGTATTTTGCGGCGCGTGCCGACAACATCCTTTTGGACGGCGCCGAAGTGATCTCGGCCTACCATGCGAGCGCCTGGGGTGAACGCGCGGTGTGCGGCACTTGCGGCACGACACTTTACTGGACAGTTCAGGGCAAGGCCCCGCGCAATGTGGCCGCTGGGACGCTGAACGACCAATCCGAGCTGAAGGTGACTTCGGAGATTTTTGTCGATCATCGCGCGCCGTGGATGCCTCCTTTTGAAGGCGCAACGCAGAGCACCGAAGCCGAGGTTATCGCCGAGTTTCAGGCAAGTGCGCCGGAGGCGACATGACCATGAAGACATACGAAAGACATTCTCGAATTGCGGGAGACAATGACATGACCAAATTTGATGCAAACTGGGCCGAAGCCGAGGAACAGCGTCGCAAGTGGATGGTGGAGAATTCGCTTTATCGCGATGACGACGAGCACGCGTCCTGCGGTGTAGGCCTTGTGGTTTCGCTGGATGGGTCGAAGTCTCGCAAGGTGGTCGAGAACGGGATCGACGCGCTCAAGGCGGTTTGGCACCGGGGCGCAGTGGATGCGGACGGAAAGACCGGTGACGGTGCCGGTATCCATGTGCAGATCCCGCATTCCTTCTTCGGTGACATGATCGAGCGCACGGGGCACTCCCCGCGCGAAGGCGAGTTGCTAGCCGTGGGTCAAGTGTTCCTGCCACGTACTGACTTTGGCGCTCAGGAAACCTGCCGGACAATCATCGAGACCGAGATCCTGCGGATGGGTTACTACATCTATGGCTGGCGCCACGTGCCGGTGAATATTGATGTGCTCGGCGAGAAAGCCAATGCAACGCGGCCCGAAATTGAACAGATCCTGATCTCGAACTCCAAAGGTGTCGATGAAGAGACGTTCGAGCGCGAGCTCTATGTGATCCGTCGCCGCGTTGAGAAGGCTGCGGCTGCTGCACAGGTGCCGACGTTGTACCTTTGTTCGCTGTCGTGCCGATCGATCATCTACAAGGGCATGATGCTGGCGCAGGATGTGGCAGAATTCTATCCGGACCTGAAGGATGAGCGGTTCGAGAGTGCTTTCGCAATCTATCACCAGCGGTATTCGACGAACACCTTTCCGCAGTGGTGGCTGGCGCAGCCATTCCGCATGCTGGCGCACAATGGCGAGATCAACACGCTGAAGGGCAACGTCAACTGGATGAAGTCCCACGAGATCCGCATGGCGTCGGGTGCATTTGGCGAGATGGCGGAAGACATTAAGCCGATCATCGCGGCAGGGTCTTCGGACTCGGCGGCGCTTGATTCCGTGTTTGAAGTACTGGTCCGAGCTGGGCGCAATGCGCCGATGGCGAAGACGATGCTGGTGCCGGAGAGCTGGTCGAAGCAAGCGGTGGAGCTGCCGCAGCCTTGGATCGACATGTACTCCTACTGCAACGCGGTGATGGAGCCTTGGGACGGCCCTGCGGCCTTGGCCATGACCGATGGGCGCTGGGTTTGTGCCGGTTTGGACCGGAACGGTCTCCGCCCGATGCGGTACACGGTGACCGGCGATGGCCTGCTGATTGCAGGGTCGGAAGCGGGCATGGTGCCGACGAACGAGTCGACGGTTGTCGAGAAAGGCGCGCTTGGCCCAGGTCAGATGATCGCGGTCGATATGGCCGAGGGCAAACTGTTCCACGACACCGAGATCAAGGACGCGCTGGCTACGTCGCTGCCGTTTGGGGACTGGGTTGGCAAGATTGTCGAGCTGGATGCCGAACTGGCGGGGATTTCGGAGCGGGCGCTTTATTCGGGCAATGAACTTCGGCGGCGTCAGATTGCTGCCGGGTATTCGGTGGAAGAGCTGGAGCATGTTCTGGCTCCCATGGCCGAGGACGGCAAAGAGATGATTGCCTCGATGGGTGACGACACGCCGTCGGCGGTGCTGTCATCGCAGTATCGTCCGCTGTCGCATTACTTCCGCCAGAACTTTTCTCAGGTCACAAATCCGCCGATTGATAGCTTGCGCGAAAGC
>CAYPVG010000087.1:0-6776 GCA_964414085.1 uncultured Boseongicola sp.
AGCAACAAGTTTGCCAACGGCAGGCTCGCCCCACACCCGCCCGCCCTGTTCAGTGAAATCCCTCCCGGTGTCCGGCGCGTTATAGAACCGGTCCGCACGGAGGTGGAATTCGGGTTGCAGTGCCTGAATAGCGGCCGAGCGGACGGTTTTGGCTTCGTCCCCTGTTGCGCTGGCATCCTGGTGGAAGCGGAATCCTTCAATACGACCGACGAATTGTTCTTCGACCGTGACTTCACCTTTGTCGTTCACTTTGGCCACCAGGCCCTCCTTCTGTTTCAACCGCCGGAGCAGGACAGATGTCCGCCGGTCGACAAATCTTTGGGTCAGAGCCTCGTGGAGTGCATCTGACAGGCGGTCTTCTACCGCGCGTGTGGCGTCACGCCAATGACTTTCGTCACGACACCATCCACGGCGTTGCGCGACATAAGTCCAAGTGCGGATAAAGGCGAGTCGTTTCGACAACGCGTCAATGTCGCCGTCGGTTCGGTCGATCCGCTTGATCTGTCGTGCGAGCCAGTCGTCTGGGACACGACCATGTTCGTGGAGAAACCCGAAAAGGCGTTCCAGAAGTTGCGCGTGTTCCTGATGGCTGATGCCGCGGAAGTCCGGCACGCGGCAGACATCCCAGAGGAGTTTTACGGAAGCGCCGTCGCTGGCGCGGGCCTGCACCTCGGCAACTTCTGCGAGAGATTTGAGTGCCATGAGATCGTCGGCTTCGCGCGCCCGGACGAGATGTTCGTTGTCGGATGATTTCTCGAGTGACGCGATCAAACGATCAACGCTGCCGAATTCCAGCGCCGGGTTGCGCCATTGGAGTTTCTTGAGCGGTGTGAAGCGATGGGACGTGATTGCGTCAACGACCGGATCGGGGAGCGTTGGAGCCTCACCTGTGACGCCGAACGTGCCTGGAGCCATGTAACGCCCAGCGCGACCAGCGATCTGGGCAAGCTCGTTAGGTTGAAGGTCGCGCATGCGACGGCCGTCGAACTTGCGCAAGCCCGAGAAGGCAACATGGGTGATATCGAGGTTCAAGCCCATGCCGATGGCATCGGTCGCGACGAGGTAATCGACATCGCCGTTTTGGTACATATCGACCTGCGCATTGCGGGTGCGGGGGCTGAGCGCGCCCATGACAACCGCTGCGCCGCCCTTTTGGCGGCGGAGGAGCTCGGCGATGGCGTAGACGTTATCAACAGAAAAACCAACGACCGCAGCCCGAGCAGGCATACGGCTGATCTTCTTGGAACCTGTGTAAGTCAGCTCCGAGAACCTTTCTCGCTTGGTAAATTGGGCACGCGGCTCGAGCGCCGCGATCGTCCCACGCATGGTGTCGCTGCCCATGAAAAGGGTCTCGTGAAGTCCGCGTGCGCGCAAAAGACGGTCGGTGAAGACGTGGCCGCGTTCGGGATCGGCGCACAGCTGGATTTCGTCGACAGCCAGAAAATCTACACCCATGCCTTCGGGCATCGCTTCAACTGTGCAGACCCAGTACTGCGTTCTTTCCGGAACGATCCGTTCTTCGCCGGTGACCAAGGCGACCACGGATGGTCCGCGAATGGCAACGATCCGATCATAAACTTCGCGCGCCAAAAGGCGGAGCGGCAAGCCGATAACTCCGGTGCGATGCCCGAGCATGCGCTCGATAGCATAGTGCGTTTTACCGGTATTGGTTGGGCCGAGGACCGCGACAATGCGGCCTTGGGGTTGGGACATGAGGGTCAAAGACAGTGATTCAAAGCGGATTTCAGGTTCGGGCGACTAAAGCGGATCAATCCGATGGGAGCAAGGCGATCTGTTAACCAAGGGCGGACAATAAAATTCACTTTTCATTAGGGATGACCTAATTCAGCCTTAATGCTCAGTTAATTTGAGCGGGTTCGTAAGTGTTTTGTTTTGTGTAAAGAGTTGAGATTGGTCCCTATGACGTGTGGTTTTCGTCACTGTAAGGGGAAGTCGGAGTGTCTATTAAGACGGACCTCGCCCTGCCCCGAATATGAATCCTCCCAACAACTGATGGAGATTAGTCGTACGCGAAGTCGCATGACGTCCTATTCCAGACGCGGGTTTGTCGATGTCGACGCGTTGGTCGGAGCTGAAGATGGCGAGACAGCAAGAATTCAATCCCGGCTGAGCTAACTCAAATAGGCAAACCTCTGAAACTCAAAAGCATCATGTGCCCCCAGACTTAGTGTTTTTGGGGGCGCTTCCTTTAGCTGTCTACGTCTGGAAGCAGTGCATCAAGGACGGCATAGGCACTTTCGCTGTTCCATTCAGCATCACCACGCATACGTGCGATCTCATTCCCGTTCGGATCAAGGATCAGTGTGATCGGCAGTCCGAGAACGCCCATGTCGCGTGCAAGCGACGAACGCGGATCAAGGTACTTCGGCAGATTGTCGACGCCGATCTCATCAAAGAAGCGATCGATGGCCGGTTGCGGGTTACGGCCGGTGGCGATGGTAACGACTTCAAATGTATCACCGCCAAGGTTTGTCTGTAGCTCGGCCAACATGGGCATTTCTTTCCGGCAAGGCGCGCACCATGTGGCCCAGAAGTTTACGAGCACATGTTTGCCTTGGAAATCGTCGAGCGTGTAGGTGGCGCCGCTCGGATCGGTGAAGGTTTCATCGGACACACTTGTCGCCTCTGAGAAGATCAGCTTCTTCATCGTCCCTTCGCGCGCAGCTTCCGCAGCAGATACATCTGCGTGGGCTGCGTTTGCACCAAGAGCAAGGGCCGTATAAAGGACGGCAGAGATGTAACGCATGGGTCCCTCCGAAGGACAAAAACCAATGACCGACAACGCAAACACGATGTGGGGCGGCCGTTTTGCCGCTGGGCCGGACGCGATTATGGAAGCAATCAACGCCTCAATCGGGTTCGATCAACGACTGGCAGCCCAAGACATCGAAGGCTCGCGTGCCCATGCCGCCATGCTGGCGGCGACAGGCATCATTGAAACTAGCGATGCCGAGGCCATCCGGGAAGGTCTCCTCACGGTCTTGTCAGAGATTGAAGCAGGGACGTTTCAGTTTTCCACCACGCTTGAAGATATTCACATGAATGTCGAGGCGCGTTTGAAGGAAGTCATTGGGGAACCAGCAGGTCGATTGCACACCGGGCGGAGCCGAAATGACCAAGTTGCGCTCGATTTTCGGATGTGGGTCCGGGATCAGTGCGACGCTGCGATCGCAGGCATCGAGGCGTTGCAGAAAGCCCTGCTTGGACAAGCAGAAGCGGGTGCTGATTGGGTGATGCCCGGTTTCACGCACTTGCAGACGGCTCAACCGGTGACCTGGGGCCATCATATGATGGCTTATGTCGAAATGTTGGCGCGTGATGCATCGCGATTTGCTGACGCTCGAGCTCGGATGAACGAGTCGCCATTGGGTGCTGCTGCGCTTGCCGGAACTTCATTCCCGATTGATCGGCACATGACAGCCGAGGCACTTGGTTTCGATCGGCCCAGCGCGAATTCATTGGATGCGGTGGCAGACCGCGACTTTGCATTGGAGTTTCTGGCTGCATCCTCGATTTGCGCCATGCACCTTTCGCGCTTTGCGGAGGAGCTGGTGATCTGGTCGTCGGCTCAATTTCGGTTTGTGGCGATGTCCGATCGGTTTTCCACCGGATCTTCGATCATGCCGCAGAAAAAGAATCCGGACGCAGCCGAGTTGGTGCGCGCTAAGATCGGGCGAATTCTTGGGGCGACAGTGGGGCTGTTTACGGTGATGAAGGGCCTGCCACTTACGTACTCAAAGGACATGCAAGAAGACAAAGAGCAGGTCTTTGATGCTGCTGACAGCCTGATGCTGAGTCTGGCTGCGATGGAAGGCATGGTAGGTGACATGAGCGGGAACCCCGATGCGCTGCGGGCGGCTGCTTCGTCTGGATTCTCGACAGCGACTGACTTGGCCGATTGGCTGGTCCGCGAAGGCGGGTTGCCTTTCCGGGACGCGCACCATGTGACGGGCCGCCTGGTCGCCTTGGCGGAAGCGGAAGGCTGCGATCTGCCGGATTTGACGCTCGATCAGATGAAATCCGCTCACGATGCTATTACTGAGGGCGTGTTTGACGTTCTGGGCGTGGACAATTCGGTGGCAAGTCGCACATCCTATGGCGGAACCGCTCCGGAACAGGTGCGGGCGCAGATCAAACGCTGGAAGGAGCGTCTAGCATGAAAAAACTCGGATTAGTGGCGGCACTGGTGCTGCTCGCCGCATGCGAAAACCCCCAGGTTGGGATTGGCGCGACCTTCGGATCAGGTGGGGTTAACGTAACACCTGCTGTTTCCGGCGATGTCGGTGGCGCCCGCGTCACGGTGCAAGGATGAAGAAGCTCGCAATTCTCTTGGTCCTAGCCGCTGCCGCTTGTGGCGCCGATGGTGATCCCGAACCCGTACCAGGCGGCATTCAAGTCGGCGGAACGGCCTCAATAGGCGTTTCGGGTAGCCTTTAAGATGTCGCCGTTGCGCATGATCTATCTCGCCTTGGCCGTCTGGGGCGCAATCCATCCGATGTATTACTTCATCTCCTACATGCAGGAGACAGGCACCGGCCTGGGTGGATTGATCGACGCATGGTACGTCAATGCATCCACAACCGGGCTCACATGGGACCTGACGATTGCGGCCATTGCGCTGACTGTCTGGATCATCGCCGAAACAGTTGTACGGAAGAACTGGCTCGCTTTGCTTGGTATTCCGGCAACCTGGTGCATCGGCGTCAGCTGCGGACTTCCCCTTTATCTTTTCCTGCGCACACGTAACCCGGAGTAAGCGCCACATGACGAACCACCTTTATCAGCGTGACTTGCCTGATGATCTCGATCTGGGAGCCATGGTCGCGATCGACTGTGAAACGATGGGGCTGAACCCACACCGCGACAGGTTGTGCCTTGTGCAATTGTCCGGTGGGGATGGGAACGCGCATCTGGTGCAGATCGAAAAAGGGCAGACGAGCGCACCAAACCTTGAGCGGTTATTGACCGATCCGAGTGTATTGAAGCTGTTTCACTTTGGTCGGTTCGACATTGCCGCGATGTACCACGCTTTCGGCGCACTGACGGCACCAGTTTATTGTACAAAAATCGCGTCCAAACTTGTGCGGACATATACAGACCGCCACGGTCTGAAGAACCTTTTGGACGAGCTGCTTGGTGTGGATATTTCCAAGCTGCAGCAAATGTCGGATTGGGGCGCAAAAGAGTTGACCGAAGCTCAACTGACGTACGCTGCGTCGGACGTCCTGTACTTGCACGCACTACGCGAAAAGCTAAACGAACGCCTAGAGCGCGAAGGTCGGACCGACCTGGCTCAAGCCGCTTTCGATTTTTTGCCAACACGTGCCCGGCTTGATTTGGCAGGTTGGCCTGAAATTGACATTTTTGCCCACTAAGACCCCATCTAAGGGTGAAAACCGGCGGTAACCTGCACTCGTGGGTGTCTCATGGTTTCGAAACTGTGGACGGGTCTTTATATGAGCGTGGATATGGCATCCGCTGACAACGCATATTCCCGGCTGGTTCTCTGGCTGAAAGTGGCGCTTCCGCTGGCGGCGCTGGCCATTCTGTCGACGCTTTTCCTGATCGCAGACACGCTCGACCCAGAAGCCGCAATTCCCTACGCAGACGTGGATGTTGAACAGATTTTAGAGGATCAGGGCATAACACGCCCCACATTCGGCGGCATGACTCCAGACGGAGCATCAATGTCGCTTACTGCGGCTGCTATTCGACCCGGCGAAAGCTTACGCGACGAGTTCATTGGCTCGTCATTAGAGGCCACAATTGACCTTCCAAGTGGAACGACGATTTCTATCTCGAGCCCTGAAGGCACAATCGACATGGCTGCAAATCTGGCGCTTCTTCAGGGTGGGACTCGATTGGAAAGCTCGATTGGATACACGGTCGAGTCTGCCGGCATCGTAGCGCGCTACGACATTGTTCGGGTAACGACCGGAGGCGAGGTCGTTGCCACAGGTCCCGGCGGTAAGATAACGGCCGGTATAATGGGACTGGAGCAGGATGTGGCAAATGGCACCTACGTTCTTGTTTTCAAAGACGGCGTCCGCCTGATATACCATCCTGAGCCTTGAGGAGCCCTTTGTTTTGATCCGCCGGTTTTTTATACTTGTTTTGGTCTTGATCCTGCCCGCATTTGCGACGGCGCAGGGGACTTCAATTGCGTTGGGAACCGGCACTTTTGACAGCGGTCTGCCAGTCGAAGTTTCGGCTGACTCGCTGAGCGTAGATCAAGCGACCGGCGAAGCCGTTTTTGACGGCAACGTCCTGGTAGTCCAAGGCGAAGTGCGTATGTCGGCCGGCAAAGTCACCATCGTTTACGCAACTGACGATAGCGGCGCAGCCAACGGCATAGAGCGGCTGATCGCCTCGGATGGTGTTACTTTTGTCACCGCAACGGACGCCGCTGAAGCACGAACCGCTGAGTATTCAATCTCAGCCTCCACCGTGACGCTTGAGGGGGACGTTTTGTTGACCCAAGGCCCAACTGCTTTGTCGGGTGAGCGCCTGGTGGTCGATCTTGCGACAGGCAACGGCCGCATGGAAGGCCGCGTACGGACGATCATTGGCGGGAGCAATAACTGATGGGGCCAAAGCTCACAGTTGCAGACGGCCAGCAGGGGCTGAAGATCAAGAACCTGCGCAAAGCCTATCGTAAGCGTCCGGTCATCCGTGACGTTAGTCTTGAGTTAAACCGCGGTGAGGTGGTTGCCCTCCTTGGACCAAACGGATCGGGCAAGACAACGTGTTTCTAT
>CAYPVG010000088.1:0-2501 GCA_964414085.1 uncultured Boseongicola sp.
CTTGGAGACTTTGTCATGACCGGCGGAGAAATCGCGGCCCAAGCTATGATCGATGCCGCCGTCAGGCTGCGCCCCGGCATTCTCGGCAACGCCGCATCGGCCGAAGAAGAGAGCTTCTCAGAGGGTCTCCTTGAGCATCCCCAATACACGCGCCCAGCGACGTGGGAAGGCCACGCGATCCCCGAGGTTCTGACATCAGGCGATCACGGAAAGATCGCCAAATGGCGCAAGGAGCAGTCGGAGAAGCTCACGCAAGAAAGGCGTCCCGACCTTTGGACAGAGTATCAGGAAAAAAACGAACCGGACTAAGGTGCAACACACCGTCCACAAACCCGTTTTTTGCTTGATCGAATACCTCACCGCCCTTATACGACGCCAGTTCGCAGGCGGAATCGCCAGTGACTTACAAGCAAAGATGACCTGAACCCTTCGGCGGGCGCTACGTACGATCCGACAAACCCCGAAGCTCTGAGGCGACAAACCACCTTTCGGGACAAACCCGAAGCAGACATGAAGGAGCGCATCAGATGGACCTGATCGCACAGCTGGAAGCCGAGCAAGTCGCCGAGCTTGGCAAAGACATTCCAGATTTCAAAGCGGGTGATACAATCCGCGTCGGCTACAAAGTGACAGAAGGCACGCGCTCTCGCGTCCAGAACTACGAAGGCGTTTGCATCAGCCGTAAGAACGGCGCTGGCATCGCGGGTTCGTTCACTGTCCGTAAGATTTCATTCGGTGAAGGTGTGGAACGTGTGTTCCCGCTGCACTCGACCAATATCGACAGCATCACCGTCGTACGTCGCGGCCGCGTTCGCCGTGCGAAACTCTACTATCTCCGCTCGCGTCGCGGTAAATCGGCACGTATTGCTGAAGACACCACATACAAGCCAAAAGCGTCTGCGTGAGAAAGGGACTGACATGAAAAAAGATCTCCACCCCGACTATCACGTTATCAACGTCAAAATGACGAACGGTGACATCGTTCAAATGCGTTCGACCTGGGGCGCTGAAGGCGACCAGCTCGCGCTCGACATCGACCCAACCGTGCACCCGGCATGGACAGGTGGTTCGTCGCGTCTGATGGACACCGGCGGTCGTGTTTCGAAGTTCAAGAAGAAATACGAAGGCCTCGGCTTCTAAGCAAAGGCTCACAGCTATTCGAAAACGCCGTCCTTCTGGGCGGCGTTTTTTGTTTTGTGCTACCGTCACGAAAGACTGACGCCGGAGTAATGCATGTCCGAGATGACCGAGTTCGAAAAAATGCGCGCTGGATTGCCCTACAGCAATCCAGACGCCGAAATCTTTGAGATGCAGTCGAAGGCTGCCATTCTGAACAGGCGGATCAACGAGACTGAAGGTCAGGGCGGCGACCCATCAACTCGACGCGAAATGCTCAGGGAAGCCCTCGGTGCTTTTGGCGAGAGCTTCTTCAACCCGCCTGTGCGATGGGAATATGGCAAACACATCTTCATCGGCGACACCTGCCTCATCAACTCCAATGTCACTTTCATGGATGGAGCCGACATCCGTATCGGCGATTTCACCCTGGTCGCGCCGAACGTCATGTTCATAACAGCTGGCCATCCAGTCGTTCCAGAAGAGCGTATGGTCATCAACAGTGACGGCACCTTCAAAGCAGGCATAGGCATCAACAAACCAATCACCGTTGGCCGACACTGCTGGATCGGCGCAGGAGCCATAATTCTCGGCGGGGTCACCATAGGAGACGGCACCACAATTGGAGCGGGCGCGGTCGTCACCAAGTCTATGCCGGAAAGAAGTCTTGTGGCTGGAAACCCCGCGCGTGTGATACGCGAGATCGCCTAACTAGTGGCTCTTCAAAAAGGCGGTGAGAATATCTCGAGCGGCTTCAAGATCCGTCCGGTCGACCATCTCGGTCACTGTATGGATATACCTTGTACCAACCACAATTGAGACAGCTCGCGCGCCCGCAGCAGCCTGCTGAGCGGCAGCACCATCCTGACCACCCGACCGCAACATCGTCCGCTGATACGGAATCTTCTTTTTCTCAGCCAGCGCCGCTACTTCAGCAACCAATGCCTTGTCCGCAATAAATGAGCCGTCGCGAATATGCAGGCCAAAGCCCTTGCCTTGCATGGTCGTACGATCCTGCTCAGGGACACCGGGCGTGTCGCAAGCCAGCGTTGTGTCTACACCAATGCCAATGTCCGGCTTGACCGCATAAGACGCAGTGCGCGCACCCCGAAGGCCAACCTCTTCCTGCGTTGTGAATACAACATGGATTTCAGCCTTGGTCTTGGATTTTCCCAGTCCTGCAACAAAGGATGGTGATCAAAGAAGTTGGCGGCATTGGCCAATGAGCCCTGCGCCGACTCATCAATCCTTAACGATGCAAATGCAATTGGTGGGCCTTGGTGCCAAATGGGAAGTGCCAAGCCTGATCCTTCCTGGTCAGAGGATTGGTTTTCCTCACCTACACCAGGCGCTATAGTAGGAAGCTGGTGCTCCGAGTTGTCAAC
>CAYPVG010000089.1:0-5402 GCA_964414085.1 uncultured Boseongicola sp.
AACCCGTGCCTTCCTCGTCTGTCACGAAGTCGGCAGCACGGAAGTCTCGGATGTCATCCCATTCACCGTTGCCACCTTCAACCTCGAACAACGGATGTCTGAGCCCATCGATCGCGGAGGGGTCAACATCGCCAACACGGGTGTACATGCCTTCTTCCAAACGAGCGCGTCCAAAGACATCCCCTGCGAGCTTGTCGGCAACGATGTAGGTCTCGCCAGCCGCTGCCCAGCACTCCTCAGGAGTCTCAGCGATCTCATAGAGCCCGTATGAGAAGTCTGCCCCGTAGACCACAGCCTTGTTCGACGGGATGGTCCAAGGCGTCGTTGTCCAGATCACAACCGATGCATCCTTCAACCGCTCGTCCGAGGTCTCGTTGACCTTGAATTTTACCCAGATCGTGAAGCTTTCCTTGTCGTGGTACTCCACCTCGGCCTCAGCCAATGCAGTCTGCTCAATCGGCGACCACATCACAGGCTTCGACCCCTGATAGAGCGTTCCATTCATCAGAAACTTCTGGAATTCTTCCGCGATAACGCGCTCGGCGTGGAAATTCATCGTTAGGTACGGGTCATCCCAATTCCCGGTGACGCCAAGCCGTTTGAACTCCTCACGCTGGATGTCGATCCAACCCTCGGCAAACTCGCGGCATTCCTGACGGAACTCCACCACGTCCACCGCGTCCTTATCGCGACCCTTCTTGCGGTATTTCTCCTCGATCTTCCACTCGATTGGGAGACCGTGACAGTCCCAACCTGGGATATACCGCGCATCCTTACCCATCATCTGCTGGGATCGGACAACCATGTCCTTAAGGATTTTGTTCAGGGCGTGCCCGATGTGCAAATGCCCATTGGCATAGGGTGGTCCATCGTGGAGCGTGAAGGGCTCGCGGCCTTCTTTCTCGCGCAGGCGGTCATATACACCAATCTCCTGCCACCGCTCGAGCCATGCAGGCTCGCGGTTCGGCAAACCTGCGCGCATTGGGAAGTCGGTCTCCGGCAGGTTCAGGGTGTCTTTATAGTCGGGTGTATCGGCACACATGTTCTAGTGTCCTTTGGAAATCGAAACTGTCAGGTTGGGGCGGCGGAATAACTCAACGCCAAAGTCCCGGCCGCTCATCTGTCAGAGCGCCGGGCCTGTAATTCGAATGATGATCGCTAGGCCGCAAGTCATGGCACTGTGCTATAGTGGTGGCGGAAGAAGAGGTAAAGACAGGAACGCAACCCATGTACCCGGCAAAAGACGTTGTAACGGAAGAGTCCGAGTTTCGCAGCCTTCATCGCGACGCGCACATCTCTCAAATCGGTAAAATCATTGATCACATCGACGAAAATTGCCGCGTTTGGATCGAGCGCTCTCCGTTCCTGACGATGGCAACATACGACGCGAACGGGAACGTCGATGTTTCACCCAAAGGCGATCCGGCGGGCTTCGTTCAAATCCTCGACGAAAAAACGCTCGCGATCCCCGAGCGCCCCGGAAATTACCGGTACGATGGTCTGTCCAATATCCTTCAAACAGGTCGCATCGGATTGGTTTTCCTTGTCCCAAACCGAAATGAGGTCATTCGCGTCAACGGATCAGCTCGGATCGTTCGTGACCTCGACATCCGGGAAGCAATGGCAATCAAAGGGCGCGTTCCCGACCTCGCAGTACTTGTTCATGTCGAAGAAGCGTTCTTCCACTGCGGGAAGGCCATAATCCGTTCCGGTCTGTGGTCACCCGACAAGGCGCCTGACAACAAGGAACTTCCAACCTACGCACAAGCGGTGACGGCACAGGCGAACTTACCAAGCCCCGTTGAAGAGCTTGAGGCCCGCTTCAAAAACAACGACGAAAACCGTCTTTACGATCACTAGTGCGGTTCAAACCCCGCCGTTTTGATCGAGATATTCCCAAACTCGGCTCATCACGACCGAACCCTCTCCGACGGCGCTCGCCACACGTTTAACGGACCCGGCGCGCACGTCACCGACGGCAAATATGCCAGGATGTGAAGTTGCGTAGATAGACCCGGCTCCCGCGTCCTGGCCCGTCTTGACGAAGCCTTTGTTATCAAGCGCGACCATTTCGTTCAGCCAAGCCGTGTTTGGTGCCGCGCCCACCATGATAAACACGGCCCGCGTGTTCACCGTCCAATCCTGGCCATTCTTCTTGTCGCAAATGGTGACACACTCCAGCGTTCCCTCGCCTTCCACGCCGATCATCTCGGTGTTGTAGTGGATCGTCACCCTTGGGTCGTTCTCGAGGCGAGACAACAAGTAGTCCGACATCGACGTCGCCAGAGAGGGGCCGCGCACCAAAACGTGTACATGACGGGCTGTACGGCGCAAAAACATCGCCGCTTGACCCGCGGAATTGCCGCCGCCAATCACGACTGCATCGGTGTTCCGGCAATAACGCGCCTCAACGTCGGTGGCCGCATAGTAAATTCCTGCACTCTCAAAGCTGGCCAATCCTTCGATCGGCAGCCGTCTGTACTGAACCCCAGTCGCGACAATGACAGACCGGGCGCAAACCACTGTGCCGTTATCCAGCACAACGCAGAACAACCCATCGTCGCGTTTGGTCAGTGACACCGCGCGGCGAGGCATCGCGAACCGCGTCCCAAACTTCATCGCCTGAATTTCGCCGCGCCAACACAAGTCGGCTCCCGAAATCCCCGTTGGAAAACCCATGTAGTTCTCAATCCGGCTGGATGTGCCCGCCTGACCACCGATTACCATGTCCTCGACTACCAAGGCCTTCAAGCCTTCGGCCCCGGCATAGACGCCTGCCGCAACCCCTGCGGGACCACCCCCAACAATCATGACGTCAACGATTTCATCTTCCCGAAGCACTTGCTCTAACCCCAAGGCGCGAGCCACGCTTTCCGGCGTTGGATTTTCAATGACGCGATCACGACCGAATATGACGGCTGGACCATGATCTGCGAGACTGCAAGCTTCTACGAGTTCCTCAGCCTCACCTGATTCCAGTTCAATGGATTGATAGGGGATGCGATTGCGCGCCGCGAAACTCGCGATGTCGCGGATGTTGCGGTCCACGTCGGCACCAATAAGTTTCAACGACGTGTCGCTCTCCTCGATCTGGCGTCGACGACGCGCCGCGAATACTGTGATGATATGGTCGCTCAGCTCTGGCACACGCGACATCAATTCCAGCATATCCACGCGTGGAACGGACAAAACACGTGTCTTTTGCGCCGCCCGCATCGGCAACGAGTAAGTGCCGCCATTCAGAAAGGCTATCTCACCCATGAACTGTGTGGGTCCCAGGGTTGAAGGTAAATAGCGCTCGCCCGTCCACGGATCGACAACTTCTATTTCGCCTTCTTCGATATAAACGAAACGATCCATTGGATCGCCAACCTCAGCGACCATTTCTCCGGGCTCATACGTCGCAACGTCCGCGATACGTCGGATCGCGCGAACATGGTCATCCGCCAACGGTGTTCGCACCATCGTGCGCAGATTCTCGGCCAGGCTTTCCATGTCAGACGCTTCCCTCTGTACGCTTCTCTCGTTCGAACAACCCGGTAAGTGCACGTCTTACAAGCGATGTCACACGCGGTTGTTCCGCTGCCTTGAAAGGCAAAGGCCGACACACTTCCATAGCTGCGATGCCAACGCGCGCTGTCAAAGCCCCGTTCACAAGACCTTCGCCAAATCGACGCGACAACTTCGACACAAGGTGCCCGCCACCGATAGAACCCAACAAATCATCACCGACGGCAACAGCACCTGTCGCCACAAGGTGTGTGATCACTGCCCGTGTCAAACGCCATGCTCCCAGCGTACCCGACCGGCCCCCGTAGATCTCCGCCACCCGACGGATCATCCGCACGTTCGCCGTAAAAGCCGCGATGACGTCAGCAAATGCCAGAGGGACCAAAGCAGTCACAGTCGCAACTTGCCGCGCGGCCGCCTCAACCTCGCGTCTCGCCCGATCGTCGAGAGGTTTCAGCAAAGTGTCTTCCGCCAAACCAAGAAGCGTATCGGCATCGAATGCGTTCGCTTCACCTTCGGCCAGTCTTTCCCTGCCCCAGCGCATATCCTCGCGACTGGCATACAAACCAGAAAGCTTTTGGGTCAGCGCACGTGCCGCTCCAAGATCATTGGCAGCCGCAACACGCTCAGCTTCAGCATGCAGACCTTCGATCTTCTGCAATCGAGCCAAAGCCGCCCACTCGCGGATGACAATGGCCAAACAGACCGCAACAAACAGCCCAAGCAAACCAAGCGCCGCCCATCCGAGATAAACGTTCCGTTCAACCAAACCTGCAACCGTGTCCCAGGCAGCAACGGACGCGAAAAACACGATAACCGCACCAAGAAGTTGCCAAAACCAACGCACCAGTCGCGAAGGGCCGCGAGTAGTCAAGGCCGCTACGGTTTGCATCGCTTGTCCTGTTGGCGCGCCATCAGGTTCTGAAATCGGCGGAGCGTCGGCTGGACTTGGGCCGCTTTCATCAAGTTCGATGAGCACAGGGCTATCACGTTCCGTCATAGGCGATCTCCCAGTAAGAACTCCGCGGCACGGTCCATGCGAATGTGCGGAGGACCAACACCGGGCCGCAGTTCCAGCGGCTGCGGAGCAAACCGCATTACTTGATAATCCGCATCCAACCAAGCGTCGGCCCCTTCTCGCGCAGGGTTCAACAGACGTTGCGGATCATTTGGAAGCGTTCCGGGATAGAATGCTGCTCTCTTTCCGGTCTCTTCAAGTGTCCCGCGCACGACATCCAAAGTCCGTCCGTTCTGTTCGATGCGGTCTTCAGTGGTCGCACGCAGCGCAGCAATCGACATCGCTGCGGTTTCTGCCCCCGCAAAGTCCGCGCGTGACTTTGCGTCTTGCAGCAGAGCTTCGGTTATCGCCGTGAGCTGCCCATGTTGGGAATGATGCAAGTGATCTGCCTTCGTCGCAGCGAA
The DNA here is from genome assembly GCA_964414085.1 of uncultured Boseongicola sp. Taxonomy (GTDB): domain Bacteria; phylum Pseudomonadota; class Alphaproteobacteria; order Rhodobacterales; family Rhodobacteraceae; genus Boseongicola. The sequence continues at coordinate 4,933 of CAYPVG010000089.1, forward strand.
CAGGATTTTCTCAACGCGCTGACCAAGGAATATCTGAGCCAAAAATGCATTCCGTCCGGGGCGAAATGCGCCAAGGATATCCGACATCGCCTGCCGCATGTCCTCAACAGCTTTAGGGCCCGCATGAATCGCACCCAAAACATCGACCAACACGACCTGTCGGCCAATACGCGCAAAGTGATCTCGAAAGAACGGCTTCACCACCTCGCGCTTGTAGGACTCGAACCGCCGCGCAAATTCGCGCCCAAGCGAGCCGCGCCGGTAGTCGTCTGCGGGCAAAGGTGCAAAGGTCAAAACCGGTGACCCCTTCAGGTCACCCGGCAAAAGAAACCGGCCCGGCGTGCAATCTGAATAACCTGCCTCGCGGGCGCTCGTTAGGTACCCCGTAAAGGCCTCGGCCAAACCTTTGGCCGCCACTTCGTCCAGCTTTGATCCCGCGTCCACCGACACCAAAGCATCGCGAAACTTCT
>CAYPVG010000090.1:0-6339 GCA_964414085.1 uncultured Boseongicola sp.
TGGCCCTATCGGGCAACTCGCGGTCATGGCGGCTCGGGCTGCAGGTGCTGTCGAGATCGTCGCCACCGACGTCGCACCCTTTACACTCGAAACGGCCCAAAAGGTCGGTGCTGACGCGGTTCACAACGTCGCCGAAGATGCCAACGCGCTTGAACGGTACGCAGTTGGCAAAGGGCATTTCGATGTACTTTTCGAATGCTCCGGTGTTGCTGCTGCGCTGGCTGGCACAATTCCAGCCCTACGCCCTGGCTCAGTGATCATGCAGCTCGGCCTTGGCGGCGATATGACCCTTCCGGTTCAGGCCATGACCGCGAAAGAAATCGAACTGCGCGGATCCTTCCGGTTCCATGCAGAGTTCTTCACCGCGGTGCAAATGATGCAAAGCAGGCGTCTCGACGTGAAACCCCTGATCACACAGACAATTCCATTGTCGGACGCGTTGTCGGCGTTCGATCTGGCATCAGACCGTAGTCAAGCGATTAAGGTGCAGATTGCATTTTAGGCATCACACCCAATAAGGCCAAAGGCAGCCCGCACCTTCGCGTGCGTTCGTCCAAAAAGACCTAAAGCTCCGCGCCGGCTTTCCGTTCATGCCACTTTATCACGGCATTCGCGCCAATTCGCGCAATGAGCTCGGGCGGCAGCCGCACAGGCTTTGAAGCCGACAGAACACGATCCAATCTTTCTGACGTTACATCCGCAGCCATCTCAGCCGCCATCATGCCACCGAACGTGCCTCGGACAGTTCCCAAACCATTCTGACAACAGGCCGAATACAAACCGTCATCCAGCTCTGCGACGACATTCACGTTGTTCCGACTAAGGCACAACCGCCCGCCCCAGCGATACTGCATCTCGATCCCAGCCAGCGCTGGGAACCGCGCCGCAAAGGCCCGATCATGGTCGCGACCCACGTTGGCGACGCGTCGGTCACTCACCTCCATCGACGGATCAAATGTAAAGCGGTTGCGAACAACAATCCGAGCGCCATCCCGCGCCCGAATACGACGTACCGTCGATCCCATAGGATCCGCGGGCGTCAGCCCCCAAACCTCGCGACCACCAAGAGAGCGTGCCTCATCCGTCGTCAAAGGCCTTGTCATCGACGCGTAAGTGAACACATGCATCAAGCGGCTCTTCATGAAGCCGAAACTATTCAGATGACCGTTCACGGCCAGGATCACCTTCGGCGCCTCCACAGACCCTTTCAGAGTCTTCGCAGTCCAGACACCATTCCGGCTCAGCTCAATGACCGGGCTGTCTTCGAAAATTTGCACGCGGTTCGAAGACAACCCACGCGCCACACCGCGCACAAATGCAGCAGGCTGAATAACCGCCGTACCCGCGGTAAACAGACCACCGCGATAGTAGCTAGTCCCCGTTATTTCGCGCATCTGATCCGCATCCAGCATCTCGGATGTCTCACCCATATCCTCCAGATGCCGCGCGTATTCGCGATTGTGCAGGTCGCCTTTCTCGGTCGCCGCCCCATTGATCTTGCCGCATTGCGAGAACGCGTCTTCAGGCAACCCAAACTCAGTCGCCATCTCGGCCGCAAATGCAATTGCATGTCGGTTATCGGCCGTTTGCAGCACATCATGCTCTACAGCCCCGCCATAATCCTCCGACGCCAGATCATGCGGTAGATCGATCATAAAGCCCGAATTCCGCCCAGCTGGTCCTTCTGCCACCCGTTTCGCGTCCAGCACCACAATCCGATCCGTCGGACACAGCTGAGACAACCGCCGCGCAGCCGCCAAACCGGCAAACCCCGCCCCTATGATCAACCAATCCGCCGTCTCGTGTGACTCGACTTCACGCGCAACCGACGGCGCATCTAGCACATGCACCCACCCAGAAGGTCCAGGATCAATGGGCAGCTTACTGACAGAAATCTTCCGCACGCTAATGCTCCTGATTGAGCGCGTCCGCCGCCGGAATCTCTCGCTCCCGCCGCGCGATGTAATCCAACAATGCCTCGTTCACGCCCTCATCCAGCTTGGGCTCTTCGTACTCCCCCAGAAGATCGCGCACGCGCTGCAACGCCCGCTCGTTGGTCTCGACCGAACCATCGGCTTCCCACTGCTCAATCGAATTGTTGTCAAATAGCTCCGGCATGAAAAACGCCGTTTGGAACTTCTCCAACGTATGCGGATGCCCAAGGTAGTGCCCGCCAGGCCCAACATCACGCACCGCCTGCATGGCCTCGTCAAAGTCGTCCCACTGAATGCCCGATGCCATGCGATGCCCCATCGCGCATTGCTCTGCATCCACAACGAACTTGGCCATGGAACAATGCATCCCTGCCTCGTTCCAACCTGCCGAATGCCAGATGTAATTCGCGCCCGACATCAGCACCGCCATCATCGTGCTGGCACTTTCGTACCCTGCCTGAGCATCAAAAGTTTTCGACCCACCTAGCGTGTTCGACGTCCGCCACGGCACATCGTAATACCGCGCCATCTGCCCGATCATCATGTTCATCAAGCTGATCTCAGGCGTCCCAGCCATCGGCGCGCCGGACTTCATCGAAACTGTCGCCAGATAATGCCCATATATCGCAGGTGTCCCTTTGTTCACCACCTGCGTGTAGGCCAGCGCACTTAACGCCTCGGCATTCAACTGCGCCACAGTCGGAGCCACCCCCGCAGGCGTATTCGCACCACCCAAGACAAAGGGCGAGCACAAGACCGGCTGATTGTATCGCGCAAATGCCCGCATCGCGCCTAGCATCGTCTCGTCCCAGACAAGCGGCGAATTCCCGTTGCAGTTCCCAGTCACCACCGGATGGGTCTGCATGTACTCCTCACCGAAGAGGATCGCGCACATCTCCATAACGTCTTCGGCGTTCTTCGGACTGGTGGTCATCCCCATGAACGTCTTGTCGGAATACTTCATCGACGAATAGGTGATCCGCAGATGTCGCTGACTGATCGGATGATCGTATGGCTCCACAATGTGATGCGCCGATGAATGGATCGCGGGCAGCATGTGGCTTAACTTGTGGAAGTTCGCGAGGTCCTCCAGCGTCGGGTTTCGGCGCACATCATCCAAATCGCGCAAATACGGCGCGCCAGTCATCGGTACAAATATCGAATAGTCATGCCCAAACGGCAGATTATTCGCCGGGTTCCGCGCGTGGTACGTAAAGCTCGACGGGATCGACGCGATCAGCTCTCGCACCATCCCCCGGTCCAGATGTACGGTCTCGCCCCGCACATCTGCGCCCGCACGCTTCCAATCCTCCAAGGCTATAGGATCGCGGAACACAACTCCGACGTCCTCCAGAATGCCCATGGATGCGGCATCAATCTTCTCGATCTGTTCGGCACTCATTGGCTCAACCAACGGAATGCCCCGTTTCAATGCAGGCAACATCGTGATGTCGCGCGTCTCCCGCACTGCCTTCCTCGCCCCGCGCCCTCGCCGCGTGCGCCCGACCGCCTCGACCGTCATCCCACGTTGTCTCCCTCGGCGGGATCCGTCAGGTCGATCCAGATGGTCTTCAGTTCGGTAAACTGGTCATGGGCATGCACACCATTGTCACGCCCCCCAAAACCAGACTGCTTGTAGCCCCCGAACGGAGTCGCGATATCGCCTTCGCCATAGCAATTCACAGTCACTGTACCGGCACGGATGTCCTTCGCCGCGCGGATCGCCGTCCGCGTATTCGCTGTGAACACGGATGCCGCCAGACCGTACTCGGTCTGGTTTGCGATCTCGACAGCCTGGTCCGTGCTCGACACTTCGATCACGCAAAGAACAGGTCCAAAGATCTCCTCCTTCGCGCGCACATCCCCGGCCCCGATCTCGTAAACCACAGGCGAAACGAAAGGCCCTTCGCCGGCATCCGCTTTCTCAAGATACCCGCGAACCTTCTCGCAATGTCCGGCATCAATCAGCGCTCCGATATGGTTCGCTGGATCCAAAGGATCCCCAACCTTCCAATCCCTCAGCCGAGCTTCGATCCGCTCCATCAACGGGGCTTTCACCGCCTTGTGCACAATCAACCGCGACGTGGCCGAGCAATTCTGCCCCGCATTCCAAAACGCCGCATTCACAACATGCTCCGCTACATGGTCAAGGTTCTCGGCATCCTCCAAAACGACCGCTGGGTTCTTACCGCCGCACTCCAGCACGACCTTCTTGATGTTGCTGTCAGCCGCATAGTGCAGGAACCGTTTCCCAGTTTCGGTTGAACCGGTGAAGCTCACCATATCCACATCCATATGCCGCCCCAGCGGTTCGCCAACAGACGGCCCATCACCCGGCAACACCTGGAGCACGCCGCGCGGAACACCCGCCTCATGCGCCAACTCTGCAACGCGCAACGCGGTCAACGACGTCTGCTCAGCAGGTTTCACAATAACCGAACACCCAGCCGCAAGCGCAGGCCCAATCTTCCAAGCCAGCATCATCAATGGGAAGTTCCAAGGCAGCACTGCCGCCACCACACCAATCGGCTCTCGCACGATCATAGAAATCGCATCATCGCCCGTTGGGCTCACCTGATCGTAAATCTTGTCGATCGCCTCAGCGTGCCACTTGATGCAATGGATCGTCTCCGGAATGTCGATGGTCTCGCAATCAAGGATCGGCTTCCCGCTGTCGAGGCTCTCCATCACCGCCAACTCGCGCCGATTGCGCGTCATCAGCTTGCACAAACGGATCAGCACATCCTTCCGCTCCGACGGATGCAACTTGGCCCAGCGCCCCTGATCAAACGCCTCCCGCGCCTTTGTCACCGCCAGATCAACGTCGTCTTGCCCGCAGCCCGCAATATCGGCAATTGTCTCGCCCGTCGCCGGATTGACGGTCGCAAAGGCGTCACCCGTCCCCGCACGATACTTGCCGTCAATGAAGGCCGCCCGCGGAGGGTCCAGAGCATCGGCTATCGCCTTGTATTCGCCATGTGTCAAAAGATCGGTCATATCGCCTCTCCCGTGATTTGTGAGACGGTTGTGTTCATTGTCCGGATCACCTCCGCCAATGCGCGCTTGTCATCCTTGTTCAGTGGTTGCAGCGGCTTCCTTGGCGGTCCGGCGTCGATGCCTCTCAGCGTCAGCCCATACTTGATGCACTGCACAAACTTGCCGCCTTGTTCCAAAACCCGCATCAACGGCAGCATCGCCGACAGAATCGCGCGACCCTTGGTGAAATGGCCCTCCGAAGCACACGCCTTGTAGAGCGCGATGTGAGCCTCCGGCGCAAAGTTCGATCCCGCGCAAACCCACGACCGCGCGCCCCACGCAAAGAACTCCAAAGCCTGATCATCCATACCGCAGCACAAGCCTATGTGAGGATAATCCCGCGCCAGCATATGCAGACGGTTCACATCGCCCGAGCTCTCCTTGATTCCGCAGAAATTCGGTGATCGCCCCAGCCGATCGAGACATTCCTCGTCCATATCGACCGACATTCGCCCAGGGTAATTGTACAGCATCACCGGCAAGTTCGCCGCTCGATCCACCGCCAAAGCATGCAGCGCAATCTCCCGCCCCGTCGGATAAGCATAAGGCGGTGTGGTCACCAATATCGCATCCGCACCCGCCGCCTTCGCGGCTTCGGCATACCGAATACTATCTTCCGTGCGGATTGCCCCGGTTCCAACGACAACAGGCACACGGCCGGCTACCTGATCAATGCATTCCTTCATCAACCAGATGCGCTCTTTCTCGGTTTGCGCGTAATACTCACCCGTCGACCCCGCAACGACCAACCCGTGCACACCAGAGCCAATCAAATGCTCACTCGTTTGCTCCAACGCCTCCCGGTTGCATGTGAAATCGTCGTGATAGGGCGTCACGACAGGGGTATAGATCCCCTCAAACTGCATCTCTGCGCTCCTTCAAAGAAACAACATCCAGCGGCAACGGATCCGGCCGCACATACTTTTCCATCTCGTCCCGCGACAGATCCCAATGCTGCAATGTCAGGTCGACAGCGACTGACGCCTCCTGCGCCTCAATCGCCAAAATCATCGCCTCATGCTGCTCGATCGCCTTCTCGACACGCGCCTCGTCGGCCTCTGACTGAGGCGCAAAGAACGTCTGACTAAGACGGGTGTGGTCAATCAGCATCCGCTGAAGGCTCGCCTGCAAATACGGGTTCTGCGCCATGACGCCAATCAGCTCATGAAAGTCATGGTTCAAAAGCGCAGCGTCTTGCGTGTCATGCGCGCGCCGCGCGTCAACGAAAGCACGCTGTATTTCGCGAAGTTCCGCAACCTGCCAGCTTGTCCGGTTCTCGCAGGCCTGTCGCACGATCGCAGAGTAGACCAAAGGCGCGGTTTCACAGACCACCCGCCTGGTCGCTAAATCCATCGATGCGCCCTTCGCC
>CAYPVG010000091.1:0-4682 GCA_964414085.1 uncultured Boseongicola sp.
GCCTTCCGATGGGGCCCAAGTAATCACCCAGTATTTCAGGTGCTTATCAGTTGTTCCTTGCTTTCGCAGGCGGGAATGTGCTGAAAAATGTCCAGATCATTTCACTTTGTGAGGATCGTCTCAACTTTTACGGCGAGCGTGCATATATTTAGTTGAGCAACCGGGGAGCGGGACCCGGAATTGCTTGGAAATGAAGAGCAGGTAACACGTGATATTTATCAAAAGTACCTTGGCCGGCATGGCTCTTTTCGTTGGCACATCTGCGCCCGCTGCGGCCTTGGAGCCGCTTCACGAAAACCGTACGGTTGTCGCCGGTTTTTATGCAATTGGCCTCGCAGATTTGGTGCGCCGTAATTGCAAGGAAATCTCGCCACGCTATTTGCGCGCTTACAATTACCTCAAAGCCCTAGAAAAATACGCACTTGATGCTGGCTATACACCGGCTCAAATTGACGAACTTACTGATAATGACGTGGAAAAAGAACGACTTAGAGCTAGAATTGAAGCCGATTTGATGACACGGGGTGCGACCCCGAAAACACCGGAAGGCTATTGCACTGTCGGGCGCGAAGAAATAGCCAAGAATAGTGCAGCAGGACGCCTGCTTCGCGCGAGATGACAGGCCGCCCGGACGAGAGGCGGCGGAGCCTAAGGGAACCGAAGTCTTATGTCCGATCTGAGAAAGATCATCATCGACGATATCGAAGTCGAAGTTGATCCGGCGCTCACCCTGATCCAGGCCTGCGAACAGGCCGGGATCGAAATCCCAAGATTCTGCTATCACGAAAGACTATCCATTGCCGGCAACTGCCGGATGTGTCTCGTTGAAGTCGTAGGTGGTCCGCCGAAGCCTGCGGCCTCATGTGCCATGCAGGTCAGGGATTTGCGCCCAGGGCCTGAAGGGCAGCCGCCTGTCGTGAAGACAAAGTCGCCCATGGTGAAGAAAGCGCGTGAAGGTGTGATGGAATTCCTCCTGATCAACCACCCGCTGGATTGTCCGATTTGTGACCAAGGCGGCGAGTGCGATCTACAGGATCAGGCGATGGCTTATGGCGTCGACTTCTCGCGCTATCGTGAACCAAAGCGCGCCGTAGACAATATGGACCTTGGGCCGCTTGTCGGCACGGCGATGACGCGTTGCATTTCCTGCACGCGCTGCGTTCGCTTTATCACTGAAGTCGCGGGCATGCCTGAGCTGGGTCAGACAGGACGCGGCGAAGATGCCGAGATCACGTCCTACCTTGGTCAAACGCTGGACAGCGAGATGCAGGGCAACATCGTTGATCTTTGCCCCGTCGGTGCTCTGACGTCTAAACCCTATGCGTTCACAGCGCGGCCGTGGGAACTTACGAAGACCGAGACGATTGACGTGATGGATGCGCTTGGCTCCAACATTCGTGTCGACACCAAGGGTCGTGAAGTGATGCGCATCTTGCCGCGCAACCATGACGGCGTGAACGAGGAATGGCTGTCAGACAAGTCGCGCTTCGCTTGGGATGGTTTACGCCGCCAGCGACTCGACAAACCGTACATCCGTGAAAACGGAAAGCTCCGTGCTGCAAGCTGGGGTGAGGCCCTTAAGGCGGCGGCAGCGGCTATGTCCGGTAAGAAGGTTGCTGGTTTGATTGGCGATCTTGCTCCCGTTGAGGCCGCGTTCGCGCTTAAGGATCTCGTCGAAAGTCAGGGCGGATCGGTTGAGGCGCGTGTCGATGGGGCGAACCTACCTACAGGAAATCGCTCGGCATATGTCGGTACGGCGTCCATCGAAGACATCGATGCGGCGTCGCATATACTTCTGATCGGCACCAATCCGCGGGCTGAAGCTCCGGTATTAAACTCGCGTATCCGCAAGGCGTGGAGCGCTGGTGCCAAGGTGGCACTTGTGGGCGAGGCTGTAGACCTCACATACGATTACTCGCATGTCGGTGATAGCGTGGACGATCTGGCCAAGTTGGCGAACATGGATCATTCCGACAAACACGACGAAAACGGAGTGATCATCGTTGGTCAGGCTGCGCTCCAGCATGAAGGCGCTTTGGCGAATGCCATGAAAGCGGCGGAAGCTGCGCAAGCCAAACTCCTTATCCTGCACACAGCGGCGTCTCGTGTTGGCGCGATGGACGTGGGTGCGGTGACGGACGGTGGCGTTTCGGCGGCGCTCGAGGGCGCCGAGGTGGTCTACAACGTCGGTGCCGATGAGATAGAAATCGCTGAAGGTCCAGTCGTTATCTATCAGGGCAGCCACGGTGATCGAGGCGCGCATCGGGCCGACATCATCCTGCCCGCGGCAGCCTGGACCGAGGAAAATGGCCTGTTCGTGAATACAGAAGGTCGTCCGCAGCTGGCGCTGCGCGCATCTTTCCCACCGGGCGAGGCTAAGGAAAATTGGGCAATCCTGCGGGCGCTTTCGGCTGAGATGGGGGCGACGCTGCCCTACGACTCGTTGGCGCAGCTACGCTCCCAAATGGTGGAAGCTGTTCCACACCTTAAAGACATCGATCAGGTTCCAACGAACGAATGGCAAGCCGTGGATGTTGCCGGCGCGAGCACGGGTCAGATCGGCCAAACGGTTACGGACCACTACCTGACAAACCCGATCCTGCGGGCTGCCCCTTTGATGGGCGAGCTTCAGGCTGCGGCAAGAGACAGAAAAGCTGGGAAACTGGCTGCGGAATAGGCGGCTCGGGTCTGGTCCTTTGACCCGAGATGCTGTTTACAAGGCGGGCGAATAAAATCGCCCAAGGGAACGAAAAACGTGGGGACGTATGGCTGAGTTTCTAAGCACACCTCTCGGCATTCTTGTGACCGTCATGGCGCAAGTGCTTTTGGTCATCGGATTTGTGATGGTCAGTCTTTTGTTCCTCGTCTACGGCGACCGGAAAATCTGGGCAGCGGTTCAGATGCGGCGCGGTCCGAACGTGGTTGGTCCGTGGGGCCTTCTTCAAACCGTCGCGGACGCTCTGAAATACGTGGTGAAAGAAATAGTGGTTCCGGCTGGGTCGGACCGCGCGGTGTTTATCCTGGCGCCGATGACGTCTTTTGTGCTCGCGATGATTGCGTGGGCGGTGATCCCGTTCAGCGATACTTGGGTTTTGGCTGACCTAAACGTCGCAATCCTTTACGTCTTCGCCATATCCTCGCTTGAGGTTTACGGCGTCATCATGGGCGGATGGGCGTCGAACTCGAAGTATCCGTTCCTCGGATCACTTCGGTCTGCGGCTCAGATGATCTCCTATGAAGTCTCCATCGGTCTCATCATCATAGGTGTGATCCTGTCGACCGGCTCGCTTAACTTCGGCGATATCGTGAACGCCCAAGATGGCAACTGGGGTATCTTCTCGTGGTACTGGCTGCCGCATCTGCCGATGGTCTTCCTGTTCTTTATCAGTGCTTTGGCTGAAACGAACCGCCCGCCATTTGACTTGCCGGAAGCGGAATCTGAACTCGTTGCCGGGTATCAAGTAGAGTACTCCTCGACGCCATTCCTCCTCTTCATGGCTGGCGAATACATCGCGATTTTCCTGATGTGCGCGCTGACAACGTTGCTGTTCTTCGGTGGCTGGCTGTCGCCGATCCCAGGATTGCCCGACAGCCCACTGTGGATGGTCGGCAAGATGGCGTTCTTCTTCGTCCTCTTCTCGATGGTGAAGGCAATTGTGCCCCGTTACCGCTACGATCAGCTGATGCGTCTGGGCTGGAAATGGTTCCTGCCATTCTCGCTCCTCTGGGTCGTGCTGGTGGCGTTCTTCGCAAAGTTTGAACTGTTCGGCGGTGCCTATGCCCGCTGGGCGATGGGAGGTTAAGCAATGGCTCACATCGACTGGAACCGTGCAGGCAAATACTTCCTGCTTCTGGATATGCTTCAGGGCTTCAAGCTTGGCATGAAGTATTTCTTCGCCCCCAAAGCGACGGTGAACTATCCGCATGAAAAGGGGCCTCTTTCCCCGCGCTTCCGTGGAGAGCACGCTTTGCGTCGCTATCCGAACGGGGAAGAGCGCTGCATTGCCTGCAAGCTTTGCGAAGCTGTGTGCCCTGCACAGGCGATCACAATCGACGCAGAACCCCGCGAAGACGGCAGCCGCCGCACAACGCGCTACGACATTGATATGACCAAGTGTATCTACTGCGGTTTCTGCCAGGAAGCTTGTCCGGTGGATGCGATTGTTGAAGGGCCAAATTTTGAGTTCTCGACCGAAACACGTGAGGAACTGTTCTACGACAAGGCCAAGCTCCTTGATAACGGCGAGCGCTGGGAAGCCGAGATTGCCCGCAACCTTGAGATTGATGCACCTTACCGATGAACGACGCCGCCAACCCTTTTGAAGCCATGATGAAGATGAGCCAGGACTGGGCAAAATCGCTCAACCCTGCGCTGGAGTCTTTTACGCCTAAGGGGTTCGAGGCTCTGTGGCCAACGATGCCCAAGGATGTCATGGAAACCTTCATGGGCAAGACCTTCAATCCCGAAGGCCTTGATTCGAAGACCAAGATGCTCTTGACGCTCGGTGCGTTGACGATCCTCGGCGCGCAAGCGGAAGCCCAAATCCGTATCACCGTGCGCCATGCGCTGGAAGCCGGTGCCACCAAGCAAGAGGTCGCAGAGACCATAGCGCTTGTCGGCGTCTTCGGCGGCGTTCCCGCCATGACGAAGGCCATGGAACTGGCGCGCGAGGTGATGGAAG
>CAYPVG010000092.1:0-8435 GCA_964414085.1 uncultured Boseongicola sp.
ATCATCTGCTCTTTGCCCAACACTTCCTGGTTTGTCGAAACCTGAGCGCGCTGGCGTGCTCACCAACACCGCCCAGGTCGTCGATGATTGGCACTGGATCATGTCAAATCTAAGTTCAAAACCTTTGCTACAGACGTTGATTGTGTCCAGAACTGAGCGAAATAGGGCGAATATATGGCTGCCAGCACTGGGGCATCAGTTGACCCGCGCCTTAAGAGAGCTGTCTGCAGTGCTCGCACCCTCAGCGATTGGCCAGAAAGCGGAAATTGCAGCCGCTCCATTGCATTAGGCGATTGGCGTACGTGCCAGCTTCTTCGCCACGATCTACAAATCCCTTGATCGCCGGTGGGCTAATTTGGAACGAGCAGATGCTAGTCCGCAGCCCACTTTCAAAGGGCTCATTTAGGTAGCGCTACATCCGCCCTCAAACGACCACGACATTCCCCCTCTTGCGCCCAGTCTCAACATAGCGATGTGCCTCGACCAAATCGGCAAACGGATACGTGCGGTCCATCACCGGAGCGAAGCGTTCTTCCGCTACAAGCTCCAGTATCTCTGCGAGTTCTTCCCGATGCGTCGTGGGCTTCTCCATGCCGGCCGCTGCAAAAGAGGCACGTTTGGAACCGACGAGACGGGTGAGAAGAACGTCTCGTAGTAACCGAAGTCCCAGCACCGGGCAGACATAGCGCCCACTTTTCGCGAGGGCTTTCCTTGCAGCGCCGAAGGACGCGACACCAAGCGTGTCAAAGACCACATTGTAGTTGGCGCCCTCGGAAAGCGCGTCCTCAGACTTGTAGTCAATGACGCGTGCCGCTCCGAGACTTCTTAGCAAGTCCGCGTTCCTCGCGCTGCTGGTGGCGATTACTTCAGCGCCTAAAGCAACCGCGAACTGGATCGCCGCCGTTCCAAGGCTGCCCGAGCCGCCAAGGATAAGTACTTTTTCACCGGACCTGACCTTGGCCACACGGGTTAAGAAATGCCACGAAGTTATCGCTCCATCACACATGACAGCAGCTTCTTCATAGCTCAGCGTCTCAGGCTTCTTCACGAGGCTCCCGTCGGCATCGAGGCATATGTAGGATGCATTCGCTCCGAATTGCATTCCAGCCTCGCCAAAGAGCGCGTCCCCAACGACGAATTCAGTCACGCCTACGCCGACTGCTACAACGTCGCCTGAGAAGCATGTTCCAGACAAACCAGCGCGCGGGCGGGACCAGCCAAGAAAGGGCCTTGCGAATTTGGGTGTGCCAGAACGCATCATTCCGTCGGCGCGGCTCACCGCGGATGCGCGGATACGCACAAGGACTTGTCCTGCTTTGGGCATTGGCATAGCGCGCGTTACGGGTTTTAGAACTTCGGGTCCGCCATAAGCGCGAACGTTCCAGGCTTTGAATGTCGTTTCCATGATGATCTCCAATCTGATTTGAGATGGAGATAACGGATTTATTTTGATCCAAATACTGTCTATATTAATCCATATTGGAACAAAAATGATCCACTGTTATGGACTGGAAATCACTACCAGCTTTTCTCGCTGTTGCCAGATCTGGCTCTCTGCGCGCCGGAGCCGCAGATATTGGTGGCACCCACGCGACTGTCCGTCGGCAGATTGAAGCGCTGGAGGCGCAATTAGGCACCACTCTCTTCCGCCGCACCGCAGGTGGGCTTTCGCTTAACCCAGCCGGTCGACGGCTGCTGCCTCAGGCGCTCGAAGCCGAGGAGGCGCTACTCAAAGGCTTTAACTCGGTCAAAGGGCTCGATCGAGAAGCGTCTGGGCGCATCCGTCTGTCGGCCGATCCCCTAACTGCGCATTACTTGCTGGCCCCAGTGCTGGCGGATTTCGCGGCACTTTATCCAGAGATCGAAATTGAGTTGAAGCTTTCGTATTTCATCGACTCGATTGAGAAGGACGAGACTGACATCTCGATCCGACACGTCGTTGAGGTAGCTGACGATGCGGTCGGACGGAAACTCTTTCCACTGTCTTTGGGTGTGTTTGCCTCCCGAAGCTACATTGACAACGCGCTACCAGATGCCGGTTCGAAAGGTGCAGGGTTAACATGGATCGGCTACGGCGAGACGCCAGAACTGCAATCCATGATCGCGGCCACACCATTTCCTGCGGCACGTGTTCGCCATACTGTCTCTGACCCTCAGATGCACCTTCACCTTGCACGAGCGGGGGCTGGAATGACGTTCTTAGCTACGTGGGTGCCGACCGTTTTTCCAGAGCTACAGCGTGTCCCCGGCACGGATCTCGACCAACGCCGATCTACTTGGGTCTTGCTGCACGGCGGGCTGCGCCGAGTGCGACGCGCACGCCTATTGGTCGACTATTTGTGTGACGCGCTCCTGGAACGACGCGCGGAATTTTTGGGCCGCTAGACGAGTGCCGCTTAGAACAGCAGCAGCCGGAAAGAGGGGTAGAGAGATAGGTCGATCTAAGGCCTATGCATATACAATGACCCTGCCATTTCTAGGTCACAAAACAGCAGCCGTACTTACTCGTCTCTTAGCAACTCTTCGGTGGGGTATGGCAAACCGGCGCCTGCCCTTTCTCGGCTTATGCAACTTTTGCACCGCACAGGGGCGCGGCTCGTTTACGTCTGTCAGTGCATTAACGACGGCGACTATTGCCTTTGGGTGGACAACCACAAGGCACCCTTCGCGGACGTGTTGGTTGCACGTAGCAGTACCAGCTAGGTCGGCTTCGATCCCACTGTTTGAACACAAATCGATTAGTCACTTTCTTAGCGACGCCACTTAGCTTTATCCAAACAACAAAGCCGCCGCCGGCGAAAGGCACCGGCGGCGACTCCTTGTTATCTAGGCCCCGAAGGGCGCAGGCCTAGACGTCCAACAACCCAGCGGTCTGCGCGACCGCCAGTTCTTCCGCATCAATCGCGCCGTCTTCATTCAGGTCGATCTGAACCAGAACCTCATCCGTCACGTCCGGAAAGGCCGCCTTCATCTCGTCCATCGAATAGACCCCATCCCCGTCCGTATCTTCGGGCATGGTTTGAGCGACGGCCATGCCGCCAACAACGACCAGCATGGCCGCTAAAGTCACTACTCTCATTTTCTGTCTCCTGACTGGTGGCGGGCCCGCCGGATTGGATTGAATCAAGAAGCTTCGAGAACCGAGATAAAACCGCCTTCTCTGTCCAGCAACGCCGATGAACCACCGACCCGTACAGCGGCCAAATCGCGCTTAAATCATTGATTCTCGGATGCTAAGTCCGGCCGAGCCTTGCGCGGATCGTTGCTACCAGCACGTCGTTGCGCAGCTCAAACGACGAAAGCGGCAATCCCTTGCCGGAAACATACGATGCCTTAGGATAAGCCCTATGTCTCAGCGTGTCCTCGCCAGCCTTGTCTTCGCCGCCGCCATCGCCTTTGCGCTTGGCCCCTTCTTCACGTCCTTCGACGGCTTCGACCCGAACGCCTACCCCATCCCGCAGGATCAACCGCCCGTGCAACCCGCGGGTTACGCTTTCTCCATCTGGGGCGTGATCTATCTCTGGCTCATAGGCTCAACGGGTTATGGCCTTTTCAAACGAACCGACGACGCCGTTTGGGCCGCAACGCGAAAGCCCCTACTCGTCTCACTGGCCATCGGAGTCATCTGGCTCCCCGTTGCCGAACAAATCCCGATATGGGCCACGATCCTCATCTGGATCATGCTGCTCACCGCTTTAAAGGCGCTTCTTAGGACCACCGCCGATGACCGCTGGCTTCTCCAGGCTCCCATTGGCCTCTACGCTGGTTGGCTGACCGCCGCCAGCTCGGTCTCTATCGGTCTCACCGGCGCTGGGTACGGCCTCCTTTTCGACGAACGCATCTGGGCGGTGATCGCAATCGCAGTCGCGCTCGCCATCGCAAGCTATGTGATCAAGCGAGGCCTCCACACAGCGACTTACGCCTTCGCGCTCGTTTGGGCACTGGCCGCGATTATCCTGCAAAACATGCCCGACGAGGTTCTCATCGCAGGCATTGCCGCCGCCGGAGCTGTGGTAATCGCATTCCTCAACGTCGCGTTCCGCGACCAAACGCTCTGATCAGTCTTTCGGAGACGCTTTGCCCAAATGCTTCCGCAGGCGCGACGGCGTGGACTTCTTCTTGTCTTTATAAGGATTCTGGTCAGCCTGCGAGCGGAACCACAGCCGGACCGGCGTTCCCGGCATGTCAAAGTCGGCCCGTAACCCGTTGACAAGATAGCGCTTATAGGAATCCGTCAGCTTCTCTGGATAGGACGCCATGACCACAAACCCAGGCGGCCGCGTCTTAGCCTGTGTCATGTAGCGCAACTTAATCCGACGACCGCCAGGAGCGGGAGGCGGATGCGCCTCGACCATGCCTGTGAGCCATCGATTGAGCTTCGATGTCGTCACGCGCGCATTCCAAACGGTATAGGCACGCATCACAGCCTCGTGCAGCCGGTCCATGCCACGGCC
This sequence comes from uncultured Boseongicola sp., assembly GCA_964414085.1. Lineage (GTDB taxonomy): Bacteria > Pseudomonadota > Alphaproteobacteria > Rhodobacterales > Rhodobacteraceae > Boseongicola. The sequence goes on from CAYPVG010000092.1 coordinate 4,455, forward strand.
TGTCTTCGCCGAAACTGTCACCAGAGGAGCACCGCGAAGCTGCGGCAACAACCGCTCAAATTGCTCCTTCAGATCGCGAAGCTTTTCCTGCTTGCTCTCTTCCACGTCCCACTTGTTGACGGCAACAACAACCGCACGCCCCTCACGCTCGGCCAGATCAGCAATTCGCAAATCCTGCTGCTCAAACGGGATCGCCGCATCAAGAAGCACAATCACCACCTCTGCGAACTTCACCGCACGCAGACCATCGGCAACAGACAACTTCTCAAGCTTCTCCTGCACCCGCGCCTTCTTTCGCATGCCCGCCGTGTCAAAAATCCGCGTCGGAACGCCGTTCCAGTCGAGCGGCAACGAAATCGAATCCCGCGTGATCCCGGCCTCAGGCCCAGTCAGCAAGCGGTCCTCACCAAGAAGCTGGTTGATCAGAGTTGATTTCCCGGCATTCGGTCGCCCCACGACCGCCACCTGCAAAGGTCGCTGAGGCGTCGGCATTCGAATTTCGTCGGAGGCGTCTTCATCCACATCGACGTTCGTCAAAGGAGCCGCACTCTCGACTGCCGCCTCCGCGCGGGTCCCCGCCTCAGCCACAGGGCGCAGAAACTCCAAAAGCTCCGCCATGCCCTCGCCGTGCTCCGCCGACATGCGTACTGGATCGCCCAGGCCGAGCGAATACGCCTCCAAAAGACCAGACTCGCCGGCACGCCCCTCGGCCTTATTCGCCGCCAAAATCACATGCGCAGACTTCCGGCGCAGGATATCGGCAAACACTTCATCATCCGGCAAAATCCCGGCACGCGCGTCCACCATGAACAAGCACGCATCGGCCATTTCGACAGCACGCTCTGTCAAACGCCGCATACGCCCCGGCAGGCTGTCGTCCGTCGCATCTTCCAGACCAGCGGTATCAATCACTGTGAATTTTAAATCACCTAGCCGCGCAGCGCCCTCACGCAAATCGCGAGTCACCCCCGGCTGGTCATCCACCAACGCCAAGCGCTTCCCAACCAACCGGTTGAAAAGCGTGGATTTTCCGACATTTGGTCGGCCAACGATCGCTAATGTGAATGACATGGGCCCCTGCCCCTTAAATCTCGGTAACGCGCGCTCTTACACGAGGTTTGGCTCAGCGAAAAGCGTGGAGTTGTCCGTTCTGCGTCACCAGATACAAAACTCCGCCCGCAACGACCGGGTTGCGCGCCAAACCGTTGCCCAGATCAGTCTCGCGGATCAATTCACCGGCGACGGGATCGAACTCCCGCAAAACGCCGTCATCAGACGCCACGATCAGCCGCCCGCCTGCCAGAACCGGCCCATAATGGACAAATGTCGACTTGATACGGCTCGCCCGTCGTGCCTCGAACAAAGCAAGCGGTGTCTGCCAAACAGTCTGGCCGCTTTCGGCATCCAATCGCGTCAGAACATTCTCGGGCGAAACAAAAAACAGCGAGTTACCACCTAGCCAGATGGGGTTCACAGCACCGACATCCGCCGACCAATCCGCTCTACCTGACGACAGCGATACAGCCGTCAAACGACCGGCATGTGTGGCACCGTAAACGTGCGTGTCCGATACAACCGGCGGCCCCGCAAAGTCTCCAAACGCTGAAAATGCTCGCGTCCTATCACGTCCCCCCACGCTGGCAGCCCAGGACACAGCGCCTGTATTGGCACCTGCCGCCACCATTTGGCCTGATGAGAACGGGAAGATAACCAACGGTCCTGCCAAAGCTGGCCCGGCCCCACCGACCAAGCCCCCGTCCGATGTGCGGCCCAGAACCTCCCAAAGAAGACGACCGTTTGTCGTGTCAATCGCCCATCCTGTACCATCGCGCGTCGTGACAAACACACGGCCACCGTCCACCAAAGGTGCACCTGTCGGCATGGAATCCAAATCTTGCGTCCAGCGCACAGCGCCCGATGTTGCATCCAGCGCCCAAAGAGTGCCAAATCCGGTGGTTGCGTAAAGTGTGTTGCCCGCAACGGCGATCCCGCCAGAAGACGCGTCATCATCGCGATCCGACGCAGGCGTCAAACTCCGCGTCCAAATAACCTGTCCCGTCGTCGTCACGGCCGAAACCATGCTGCGGCTGTCCATGGCGAACACACGCCCATCCGAAACAACCGGGTCCGCGGTCAACCGATGTCCGCGCGAAGCACCGTCGCCGATCGAGACGCTCCAAACACGATCTAGAGACCGATCAAGGGACGGATGAGGAATGGTATGCGCCTCGGAACCACCCGGATGCGTCCAATTGGAATTCGTGGCAGGTGCGGGCAGACGCAGAGCAATGGTGGCATCTGCACCCGGGTCGCCATCGACAATAGCCAACCCTGCGTCGGCGCCACGATCACGCACATCGAACCGCTCTCCAGGCAGCACAGGTTCTTCCTGGCTACAGGCAGACACCAGACCAAAGGCCACTACCAACCCTGTCAGATGTTTCGCGATCCCCAACTCAGCCCCCTGGCCTCATTTTACCCGTCTCTACTCAGACGGTTACCCAGCGGTCAACGAGCCGCCCAAAGCCACAATCAACTGCGAGGCGCGGCGGCGCAAGTCCTGACTTGTCTCTGCGTCTGATACAATTTCGCGCAAGCGAGCAATTGCCTCGTCGGTGTTGCCAAGCTCAATCTCTGCCAGCGCGATCTGTTCGGTCGCCAAAAGCCGGAATGCACCGCCTCCCAGCGACAAAGCATTCAGACGCGCAATTCGGTCTTCTGGCGGGGTCGTTCCCGCACCCAAAATGACCGACTTCATGGTTGCCAGATCACGGTACGGTGTCGGCACGCTCGTGTCCGAGGCCAACGCCTCAAGGATTGAAACAGCTTCAGCACGGTTATCCGACGCCAGAGCCGCCTCGGAACGCAACAGCGCCAACAGTGCGGCCCGACCGGCATTGCCACTCGCATCAATCTCCGCCAAGGCCGCCGCACGCTCGGTGGCATCACTCTCAAAAGCGCCAAGAATTGCGTCCCCGGCCGCCTGCGCGGCTGCTTCATCCTGGGCCTTGCGGAACTCATTCCAGCTCGCTCCGCCGACAATCGCCACGATCAATACCGCTGGGATCCAGCCGTAACGCTTGAACAGCTTATAGAGTCGCTCTTTGCGAACCTCTTCCGTCACTTCGTTGATAAACGAGTCCTGATTGGACACTTCAGCGCTCCCCAAACGGTCGGTTTTTTACAATTTCCGCCCTCATATCGTGCGGTTTTGGCGAATGCAAAGCCCACAAATCAAAGTCAGCCCTTGATATTTGCCAAAAAAGGGCAGAAATGCTAAATCTGAACTGATCAGTTTAGCAATTTCCGCTAGCACGGATGCAATCCACGCTCCGGCTGACGCAAGAAAGAAAGTAAAAGAGGCAAATCATGCGCCTGTTTCCGATTTTAACGGCCATCGTGGTCGTGGGTGTTTTATTCCTGTTGGTGTTTCAACGCGATACGCTTCTGTCTTTTTCCGGAGCCGAGACAGAACAAGCCGAACCCGAGGTCATCGAGGCCGTCGTAGACCGCGATGAAGATGCGCCACAGCAATCCGTCAGCGTCGTCGCAATGCGCTCGACGGCCACCTCAATCGACGGCGCAGTGATCTTGCGCGGCAGAACCGAGGCCGCCCGTCAGGTCGATATGCGTGCGGAAACCAACGGTCAGGTTATCTCCGATCCGCTGCGTGCAGGTGCCACCGTTGCAGAAGGCGATCTTCTTTGTCGCCTCGATCCCGGCACGCGCCAAATCGCGCTGTCAGAAGCCGAAGCGGGCCTGCGTGAAGCGATCACCCGTCTGCCCGAAGCAGAAGCGCGTCTCGCCGAAGCCCGCGCGCGCCTTGCCGAAGCCGAGATCAACAACAATGCCGCCAGCCGCCTGTCCGAAGGCGGCTTCGCCTCCGAAACCCGCGTCGCGCAGGCAACGGCCTCAGTGGAAGCCGCCCGCGCGGGCGTGCAGTCCGCTGTATCTGGCGTCGAAAGCGCACGCTCGCTGATC
>CAYPVG010000093.1:0-3675 GCA_964414085.1 uncultured Boseongicola sp.
GGGATGCTCAAGGAGACCCTCTGAGAAGCTCTCTTCTTCGGCCGATGCGGCGTTGCCGAGAATGCCGGGGCGCAGCCTGACGGCGGCATCGATCATAGCTTGGGCCGCGATTTCTCCGCCGGTCATGACAAAGTCTCCAAGTGAGACCTCCTCGATGTCGTAGTGGTCAATCACACGCTGATCGAGCCCCTCGAAGCGACCACATATCATGGTGAGGCCATCAGCTTTAGCGAAACGTTCAGCCATCCTTTGATCGAAGGGCTTGCCGCGTGGCGATAGAAATACAAGAGGCCAGCGCCCGCGGTCAGACGGCGTACCTTTTTGCGCCATATGGATCGCACGCGACATGATATCTGCGCGGAGCACCATGCCCGCGCCGCCGCCAGCAGGCGTGTCGTCGACGTTTCGGTGCTTGCCTTCGCCGAAGATGCGCAGATCGATCGGTTCGAGCTTCCAAAGCCCGTCTTGAAGCGCCTTCCCCGTAAGGGAAGAACCGAGGACGCCGGGAAAGGCATCGGGGAAAAGGGTGATGACTTTGGCGGTCCAAGCCCCTTTGATATCCGGTCGGTCGGTCATCAGGTCACGCGGCTTGGTCGAGGCGCTGATTGCAAGGCGGCCGTGGGATTTTGAAGGACGATCTGTCATTCAAACAACCCGTCGGGCGGATCCGCGATGATCCGGCCGGCTGGTACGTCCACCGTCGGGACCGCCGCCTGCGTAAACGGCAGAAGGACCGGCTGTTTTAGCCCTTTGCCGGCAACCTCAAGCAGGTCGCTTGCGCCGTGGTTTAATACGGCTTTGACGCGACCAAGTTCGGTGCCACCGGTGTCGAGCACCGTCAAGCCAATGAGATCAGCGTGATAGAACTCGTCGTCTGGCAGTTCCGGCAGCATATCCCGTGGCGCGAAAAGGCGTGTGCCTTTAAGGTTGTCGGCGGCTTCTTTGGTAGAGACGCCGGACAATCTTGCCGCAAAGCCGTTCTTGACGGACCGTGTGATACGCACGTCCCACGTCTTCGCTCCGTCTTCTGACTGGAGCGGGCCATAGGTTTGGATGGCGTCGGGCTCGGCGCAAAAGCTTTTCAGCCGCACCTCGCCCTTCACACCAAATGAGCCGGCAATCGCGCCGACGCATACCCTATCCGACATGGGCTGAGCCTACCGAAAGGTGCGGATTACTCCGCAGCCTCTTCAGCGACTTCTTCGGCAGGGGCTGCGTCTTCGGCGGGTGCGGAAGCTTCGGCTGCTTTGGCAGCTTTTTCTTCAGCGCGTTCGACAGCCTTTTTGCCCGGCTGTGCTTTGTTTGGGTTGTTACGCTCGGTCTTTTCGCGGACGCCAGCAGCTTCGAGCATACGTGCGATACGGTCAGTTGGCTGAGCGCCTTGGTCGAGCCAGTACTGAACGCGTTCCATGTTCATTTTGACGCGATCTTCGCTGTCTTTTGCAAGAAGCGGGTTGTAGGTGCCGAGCTTTTCGATGAAGCGGCCGTCGCGTGGCATGCGGCTGTCCGCTGCTACGATGGAATAGTGAGGGCGCTTTTTCGAACCGCCACGTGCGAGGCGAATTTTCATAGCCATGTCATTGATCCTTTTGAGTTATTTCTGGTGTTGTTTGTGATGTTGGATGACTTCCTGGATGATGAAAGCCAGGAGTTTCTTTGCGAATTCGGGATCCAAATCCGCTTCTTTCGAGAGCCAATCGAGGCGTTCGATCTGTTTGGCCTCGCGCGCAGGGTCGCTGGGCGGGAGGTCATGTTCTGCTTTAAGGCGACCGACGGCTTGCGTGTGTTTGAAGCGTTCGGCGAGCGTGTAAACGAGGATGGCATCGAGCCGGTCGATGCTGTCGCGATGGCCTGCGAGAAGTTCGGCAGCGCGGGTTACGGCGTCAGTCATGAACGATCTCCTAACGGTGCGAACGGGACGTCGGTATTACGTCGGTATTTGGTCGGTATTGCATCGGTGCGGGATGTCATGCTGTGCCCTCCGACTGCGAATGGCGAAAGACGCAGATCTGCTTGTCGCCAATCTCGGCTTCCGCTTTTTTGTCGCGCTTTCCGCCGAGGCGTTCTGCCAATGATTTCGAGCGCGTGTTCGCGTCATCGACGTAGCTGGCCAGCGTCGAAAGCTTAAGTTCCTGAAACGCCCAGTCGCGTACGACCGTCGCGGCTTCGAATGCGTAGCCTTTGCCTTCGGCCGTCTCGCGGAACAGAAAGCCGAGTTCGACGTCGAGATCACCGGGTTCGAGACCCAGGACCACGAACCCCAAAAGGTTGCCGTCTGCGACGTCTTCAACTGACCAGCCGCCGTGTCCATGGAGCATCCAGCCCGATGACATCGAAGCGAAGTCGTACCAGGCATCGTCACGGCTCATTGGACCACCAATATGTTTGCCACGATCGCCACAGACGATTTCGGCGAAGGCGTCAAAGTCGGTGATGTGAACAGCGCGGAGTTTGAGCCGCGCCGTTGCCAATGCTGGGACGTGCTCACGAAACTCGGCCGCCAATGCTTCGGCTGGCCCCGGTGTAATGTGTTCGTGACGGGCTATCATTGTAGCGCCCCCGGCTTCGGGTGGCGGTACACAAACACAGGAGGTTCGTCTTTGTCTGGCTTTGGCGCGGCGTCATCACGGTACGCACCGAGACGCTCTGCCAAGGCGAAGGAACGGTCGTTTCCATCATCGATATAGCTGACGGCGGTGTCCCAACCGAGGACACCGAATGCAAAATCCCTTGCGGCGCTTGCCGCTTCGAAAGCGTAACCTTTTCCTTCAGCTTCCTCAGCCCAAAGTGTCCAGCCGAGTTCCTTCTCTGGGTAGTATTCCGGGACCCATGGACCTGTTGATCCAAGGACAGCGCCATCGGATTTTCGTTCGATGACGAAACTGCCAACACCCTTCAAGGCCCACATTCCTGCAAGATGACCAAAGGCGCGCCAAGCTTCATACTTGCCCACCGGTCCGCCAACATAACGTGAACGGTCAGACCCGAAAAAGGCTTCCCAAACCGGGAAGTCACTCATCCGGGGCGCGCGTAACACGAGGCGCTCGGTCTGAAGGACCGGGGTATCGGCGAGATGGGGCGTCATTTCTTTTTGCCAAATCCACTTAGGCCCGGCGGAAGCTGCGCGCCTGCACCTGGCATGCCAGGGAAACCACCAGGCATTTTGCCCATTTGCGCCTGTGCTGCTTCGATCTCGGCCTGACTTGGCATTCCGCCCGGAGGCATACCGCCTTTGCCGCCGAACATGCCGCCCAGCTGGCGCATCATGCCCTTTTTGCCCATTTTCCCCATCTTCTTCATCATGTCCGACATCTGTCGGTGCATTTTGAGAAGCTTGTTGAGGTCGGAGACTTCCATGCCCGCGCCCGCGGCGATGCGTTTCTTGCGGCTGGCTTGGAGGATTTGTGGGTTTGCGCGTTCGCGCTTGGTCATGGACTGAATAAGGGCGATCTGGCGTTTGAGGACTTTGTCGTCCATGCCCGCTTCGGCCATCTGGTTTTTCATTTTGCCCATGCCAGGCATCATGCCCATGATACCTTCCATGCCGCCCATTTTGAGCATCTGTTCCAGTTGCATGCGCAGGTCGTTCATGTTGAACTGACCCTTTACCATGCGCTTCATCATCTTTTCGGCCTGTTCGGCCTCGATGGTTTCCTGCGCTTTTTCGACAAGAGC
>CAYPVG010000094.1:0-8826 GCA_964414085.1 uncultured Boseongicola sp.
GACGCTGAGCCGAAGGCTTTGATTGTGGCCGATATGTTTGCCGATAAAGTGTTGACCGCGATGAAGGGCCAGCCAATCCCGAATGTAATCGTGACACAAGTTGCGGAATACTTTCCGGCTGCGCCTCGTGGAATTGTTCGCCTCGTCCAACGATATTGGGACCGCTCGCTTCCGCCCATTGACTTTCCGCACGTTCGATTGCCTGACGCGGTTGTCGCCGGGCGAAAGGCGCGCGGACAAGTGGCAGTTGAAGAATACAGGTCGTCTGTCGAGCCAGATGACGTCGCAGTGTTGCAATACACTGGCGGAACCACCGGCGTTGCCAAAGGTGCGATGCTGACCCATCGAAATTTGCTTGTGAACATGGAGCAGACGATGGAGATGATCGAGGGGGTGAAGCCTGGTGAAGAAGTCGCGCTAACGGCATTGCCGCTTTATCACGTGTTTGCATTTACGGTGAATTTGATGGGCTTCTGGTGGCTTGGCGCGCGCAACATCTTGATCCCTAATCCGCGCCCACTCTCTAACTTGAAGCGCGCGTTCGAAAATTACCGCATAACTTGGATGAGTGGAGTTAACACGCTGTTCAATGGTCTGGTTAACGAGTTGTGGTTCACCGAGACCCCTCCAAAGTACCTGAAGTTTGCATCGGCAGGCGGTATGGCTCTTCAAACTTCGGTTGCGGACCGATGGCGAGAAGTGACCGGCAAGCCTGTGCTTCAGGGATACGGCCTTACCGAGACCTCCCCTGTGCTCACATTCAACCCTCTGGGACGTGTTCGTGATGGCTCAATCGGTATCCCAGTTCCGGGAACCGAGGTTCAGTGTTTCGGTGAAGATGGACAAGAAGTATCGCACGGCGAGCCTGGTGAAATTGCCGCCAAAGGTCCTCAGATCATGGCGGGATACTGGCGTCGCCCAGATGAGACTGCAGCGGTGATGAATGACGACTGGTTTCTGACGGGTGACATCGGAATTCGGGACGAGGACGGCTACTTCCGGATCGTCGACCGGAAGAAAGATATGATAATTGTGTCCGGCTTCAACGTGTATCCAAATGAAGTCGAGGACTGTCTCGCGGCGCATTCGGGGGTACTTGAGGCCGCCGTTATTGGCGTGCCCAACGAGGCTACTGGTGAAGCCGTCAGGGCGCATGTGGTTTTACAGGATCAATCCTTGGATGAGACAGCTCTGCGCACATACTGCAAGGAGCATCTCACAGCCTATAAGGTGCCTAAACAGATCGTTGCTGTGGAGAGTCTTCCCAAGTCCAACGTAGGCAAGATCCTTCGCAAGGACGTGCGAGCTTCAGTCTTGGCGGGAGAGGGCTGAGCCATGGTCGGACCACTAGAACAGGCCATCCTGGCGGCTATGATCTTCGTCATCATGCTGGGCATGGGAGCGTCGCTCACCCCTCGAGATTTCATTCTCGCGTTTCGCCGGCCCTACGGGCTGATGGTTGGTGTCGTATCCCAGTATGGGTTCATGCCAGCAATTGGGTTCTTCTTGGCATTGACGTTGCCGGTGCCCGAGGTGGTAGCGATAGGAATTTTGTTGATGTCGTGTATGCCGGGCGGGACGACATCGAACATGTTTACCTATTTTTCAAAGGGCAATCTTGCGCTGTCCTTATTGATGACTGTTACATCGACGATTTTTGGGGTGATCCTGATTCCGATCCTGCTTGTTGTTTACGCAGGAGCGCTCAACGTCGACATTCCACGCGAAAACGTCATTGCGACCTTGGTCTTGCTTCTGGTCCCGGTGGCCGTGGGAATGGTTCTGCGGAAGCTGAATGCCAACGTCGGTGCCGTGACTGAATTTGCTGGCAGCGCGCTTGCGTTGTTCTTCATTCTCTTCCTCGTTGTTTCCTGGATTCCGCGCAATTGGGGGTTCTTGTTGTCCACGGGCTGGGCGACCTATGCAGCCTCAATCGGTTTGGGCCTGATCGGCATTACAATTGGTTACATCTTTGCGAGGGCACTTCGCTTGCATCCACGCAACGCCAGAACCGTGTCGCTAGAAACGGGCATTCAGAATGGCCCCCTTGCCGTAGCCATAATTGCCTTCACCTGGCCTGCCGATGAGGCGCAAGCCGTGATGGCTGTCCCTGTGCTCTATTCACTGTTCATCGTCATCGTGTCGACCTGCGTCACATTCGTTTTTCGCAGAGCGAACCTATCGGCTGAACAGAAAATGCCGGACGGTTTGCTTTAGGCCAAGACGCAGAAGAGTAGTCGCCGGTTTGCAGTTTCTAGTGGAGTTTGCCCACTGACTCAGCCGCAGGTTTAGGGCGTGTCATATTTCAGAGCTTGAAGGCGTCCGCCCTTTTGCCCGTCCTCGAAGAAGCCGATCTGAAAGCCCTTATCAGGTGACGAAGGCAATTTGGCTTCCAACTCGAAGAGTTTACAATTTTAGCGAACCGATTGGATTTGATAGGCAGATTTAAGCCTTCATAAAGGTGGAGAGGGTTAGCTGGATTTAGAGCAGTTTTGTCTGCGCGAGATTGGAAGGAACCTTCGGGTTCCTTGAAACAATTCATTTCGCAAACGGCTTGCTGCTGCTCATGTAGAACACATGTCGGAGCGCGGATATCATGCTAAACAACACCCTTCCCGAGCCCATTCAGATCTCACATTCAGGTGCAAAAGGTGTCCTGGATGTTTTGATCCTTGATGACCTAGAGGTCGATCGAATGCGATTGCGCCGACTGTGCCGCAAGGCAGGGCTAGAATTCAAACTACACGAGGCTGAGGACCTCGCGCAGTTTCGGAGCATCTTGAGCACCGAAGACCTTGACCTCGTGTTTCTGGATTATCACTTGGCGATCGATACTGGTCTGGATGCTTTGCGGATGCTTCAAGCTCAGGAAGACCAGCTCAATGCAATCCCAATCATGGTTACCAGTGTCGATCGACATGACATTGCAGTGGAGGCCATGCGTGCTGGTTGTGCCGATTATCTGACCAAGGAAGAGTTAAGCGTCGACTCGGTCCGCAAGTCGATCGTCTCAGCATTCGAAAGGCGAATTTTGATAACAGCGCTGAACGAGGCTCATTCGACGCAGCATGGGCTGAAAGTGTCCATTGAACGGCTTTCTAAGACCTGCGGACCGGAAATTCGCGCAACCTTGGCGGCAACGCTTCGGCACACTCGCACTCTCAAGTCCATGAGCCGACTAAGCGCCAGCGTCCAAAACAGTCTAAGTGGTCTGGAAAAGTCTTGCGGCCAAATTTATCGTTTTCTTGACGAGGTATCAGATCTCTTGGCGGCGGAAGAAGACACTCGCATGCACGTCGCACAGACGGGACATAATGTGGTTACTCAGAGAGTGCCAGCCGCGTAGCGCGCTGATATCGAGCGCCTTTTGATGAGCGAACTGAATGTAATTCTGATTGACGACAATCTCGTGGATCGGCGCGCAATCAAGACTCTACTGAGACAAGTTGCAGCCGATATCTCTGTAACTGAAGTCGAAACTGTCGCTGCAGCGTGTCTGAATGAAGGCAGTTCGTTCGATGCAGTGTTTTTGGAGAACAATCTGTCCGACGCTTCTGGTCTCGCGTCCTTGGAGGAAATTCGAGAGTTGTGGCCAAATGCAGCACTATTCCTAATGACTGCTGTGGGCGACGCGAACACGGCCAAGCAAGCGATCTTAAATGGTGCTACGGATTACCTAGTGAAATCCGAATTTTCGGATGCGAACCTTGCAATCGCTCTCAAGGCCGGCGTCGCTTCAGCGAAGAAACGCCACCGTATTGAAGAGCAGCATGCAGATATCGCAACTTTCGTTGAGGTGCTCGTTCATGATTTCCGGGCGCCAATTCGCGCCACTGCATATCTCTCAGAGCAAATTGCGGAGGACTTGGAGTACGGCGAAACAGAAGAGGTGCGAGTAGGTCTGCAACTTCTGCGGCGTTCGGCGACCCAAATGACAGATATGATCAAGAGCCTCTCTGATCATGTTCGATTTGATCGCGACACACATAGTGAGTACGTCGAGGTCGGTAGTGTTCTTCGTCAGGCGATGGAACCTTTCCGGGTGGAAATCGAGAACGCCGCCGCAATCGTCGCAACGAACCTGGAACCGAACTTGCCGAAGCTGCCCTGTTATCCCCCTCAAATTGTGCAGGTTCTTCAGAACCTCGTCGGGAATGCGCTCAAGTACCGCGGCGACAAACCTCCAGTGATTGAGATTTCGGCCACACAAAGTCCCCAGGGCCACATCTTGTTTTCTGTTAGTGATCGGGGTCCGGGCATCCCAGAAGAGTATTCGAAAAGGATTTTCGAGCCGTTCAAACGACTGCCAGGAACTTGTGACATCAGTGGAACAGGTTTGGGTCTAGCAACGTGTAGGAAAGTTGTGCTCCGCCATGGGGGCCAGATTACGTGTAGGTCCGAAGTTGGTGTTGGCACAGAAATGAGTTTTCGCCTGCCACTAGACGCCGAGCAGACACCGATTTGGATGCATAGCCAGTCCAATAGGCCGAGCGAGGCGGATAGCCTGTCCGGCGCTTGACGGATCGGCGGCTCGGGCTGTTAAGACAGATCTGCTTCAACTGAGGTCGTAGCTCTTGGTAGATTACGTCGCTCGGCAGGATGACTCCGCGGCAATGTTCTTCATCGACCGCTTCAAGAGCTTTGCCGGCGAAACGGATGCGAAGCTATATAATTTCGACTGGTTGAATTAACGAAAATCTGTGATGGAAGAGTGGGAATAAGTGCCAAAGCTTGGCGATAGTTTTCGACGTAGAAATGGGGAAGAGCTGACCGTGTCACTCGTTGAAGATAGAGAGTTTCTTGTAAATCTATTTGATGCCGCTGTTGCCGCCGCTGATCCAAAACAGGCAATGGCCGCGAAGTTACCAACAGCACCGAAAGGAAAGACAATTGTCATTGGCGCGGGCAAAGGCGCTGCGCAGATGGCTGTCGCGTTTGAGGAGCTTTGGGACGGCCCAATGGAGGGCGTAGTTGTCACCAGATACGGCTATGGCGCACAAACAAATCATATCCGCGTCATCGAAGCATCACACCCTGTGCCAGACGCAAACGGTATGAATGCGAGTGAGGAGTTGATGCGTATGGTGACGGGTCTCAGCTCCGACGATTTGGTCGTTGCGTTGATCTGCGGCGGCGGGTCGGCCTTGCTCCCAGCACCCCCCGATGGCTTGACCCTCGAAGACGAGATGGCATTGAACGAGTGCTTGCTTGCGTCCGGGGCTCCAATTTCGGTCATGAACGCGATCCGCAAGCAGGTGAGCAATATCAAAGGCGGTCGGTTGGCGGCGGCGGCACATCCCGCGAAAGTGGTTAGTTTTGTTGTCTCCGACGTACCGGGTGACGATCCCGCTCAGGTCGCATCGGGGCCAACGGTTCCTGACGCATCAACGCGCGAGCAGGCTCTTTCAATGGTCGACGCACACAGAATTCAACTGCCGCCGAAAATCCGCGACTATCTTAGCGGAGACGACGGTCAACCGCCGCACCCTTCAGATGAGGTGTTTGCGCAGCACGAAGTCCGTGTCATCGCTTCCGCGGCATTGTCACTTGAAGCCGCGCAGGACAAAGCTAGCGCCTTGGGTGTGCCTTCCGTTATTTTATCAGACTCGATTGAAGGCGAGGCAAAAGATGTCGGGCAAGTGCACGCGGCCTTGGCGAGGGAAGTTCGAATCAAAGACAGGCCTTTTGCAAAGCCAGTCGTCATTCTTTCGGGTGGCGAAACGACCGTGACAATCCGTTCCAGCGGCGGAAAAGGAGGACGCAATACCGAGTTCCTTCTTTCACTTGCAACCGGAATTGAAGGGCTGGAAATCGTCGCGCTCGCGGCGGATACCGATGGCATCGACGGGTCGGAAGATAACGCAGGAGCCTTCGCCGACGGAACCAGTTGCGCGCGAATGCGAGCGGCGTCCATTGACCCCGCCTCGACGCTTTCCAATCACGATGCCTGGACTGCATTTGATGCCATTGGCGACATATTCGCCCCAGGTCCAACCGGTACAAATGTGAATGACTTCAGGGCAATCCTGATCAAGTAGTTGGAAGCCATCCCGAACGTAACGGGTGTTCTTCGGAAAGTGGTAGAGTGACCCGCTGTCCGGTGCGTGCCGCGTGGTAGATCGCAGTGACAAGTTCGATGGATGCCGCGCCATCTTCAAACGTCACCGCAGCGTTGCTCTCTCCGGATAGCGATGCCGCAACCTCCTTGAGAAAACCCACGAACCCCATCGGGGCGTCACTGGTCGCTTTGACAATTGCGTTAACTTGGGCTTGGTCTTTGGAATTTCGTGCTTCAAACTTCCAGTCTCCTGCTGCAGGCGCATATGGATTGGTCGCTGACGTCGCCGTCAACTTGTGGAAGACCAGCCTAAGGCGCGTTTCATCTGTGGATGCGCCGAGCGTAATTGAGCTGGTCGCCAGCGCGCCATTTGCGAGCTTGAAGGCTATCGCTGCGCAGTCCTCGGTCTCGATGTCATTTACTCGGGTGTCCAACATCGCCGAAACGTGTTCAACGCGCCCAAAATAATGCGAGATCAAGTCATGGATATGAATGGCATGACCCAACACGGCACCACCTTGCTCGCCCGCCCAGGTCCCGCGCCAAGGAACCCCATAGTACTCGGCATCGCGGGACCAGTGCGTTTCAACTGCCGCCACATGCGGCTCTCCGAGAAGTCCGTTCCGATCCAATTCTCGAAGCGCCACAAATGCAGGTCCGAACCGATACTGAAAAACTGGAAAGTATGACCGCCCAGTTGCCTCGATGCATGCTCTCAGGCGAGCAACGTCTTCGAGCGATGTCGCGATCGGTTTTTCGCAGATGACATGCTTGCCAGAGTTCATTGCCTTTTGGGCGACGTCGACGTGTAGATGGGGCGGTAAGCAAATGTCAATGATATCAATATCTTCGCTTTCGTACGCTGCATCCAAAGACGCCTCGCAACGAATTCCACTTCCCAGAGATTTGGCTCTCTCGACATCTTGGTCGACGATCATTCCAACGTCGAACAGCGAGGGAAGTGCACGATATGCTTCCAGATGCTCGCGCCCAATTCCTGCTCCTATAAGTGCGACACGTATCACTGGAACGCACTCTCGGCTATTTCCTGGGCATCCAAGGCAAGGCTCATAACTTCAAAGCAGTGCGATTGCGCCATAGCAGTTTCAGTCCGGTCCTGAACGTCGCAAACCAGCCGTTCAAAGTAAGGCAACCCGGCTCCACTCCCATCGATCAGTTCGGCCCTTGAGCCATTCACAAGCAAGACATGATCCGTTCCCGGCTTACCGCCAACGTCCACGTACTTTCGAAGTTCGATGTACCCTTCGGTCCCCAATATTGTCAGGCGCCCATCGCCCCAGGTTGGCAGCCCGTCGGGTGTAAACCAATCTACTCTAATGTATCCGCTCGCTTTTTCTGATCGCAAAGTGAGCTCGCCAAAATCTTGCAGCTCTGGATCTTGTGGGTTGCCTCGGTTGGCGACAAACGCATCTGCGACCTTTGAGCCCCTTGCCCCGGTATAGTGAAGAAACTGATCAATCTGGTGCGAAGCAAGATCGGTTAGAATGCCACCGTATCGCTGTCTTTGAAAAAACCAGTCTGGTCTAGTCGCTCGGTTTAGGCGATGCGGCCCGAGACCGACAGTCTGCACAACTGTTCCGATTTCACCGTCTGCAACCAGCTTAGTCGCAAGGGTCGAGCATGGCGTCTCAACACGTTCGGAGAAATTGATGGACCAAATCCGCCCGGTTCGAGAGACGCACGCCCTGATCTCGTTGAGTTGCTCTCGCGTCGTACAACCCGGCTTGTCGACCATGACGTCCAGACCTGCGTCCATAGCGCGGATCGACAGCGCAGCCCGATCACCGGGGATGGCAGAAATCAAGGCAAGATCGGCGCCTGCAGAAAGCGCGTCCTCCAGCGCGTCGAACCTGTGAGTGGCTGGGAACCTCTTAAGAAAACCAGGAAGCGTGTTTGGTTCACCGTCGGTCCAATACCCAACGCATGCAGCGCCGGCTGCGCAAATGTTGTGCAGCATCCCATAAATGTGTCTGTGATCCAGCCCAAGAGCGACGACTTTGATTGTCATATTGGGTCCACCTCGACACTGCTCTTGGATTTTGAAGCGCGCTCCATTCCGTCGATGACGGCATGAACGATCAGCGCTTCTCTGGCCGTACAGATCGGCGCGCGCTTAGCTTCAATTGACGTTGCGAAGTCCTCGATAACCGCTTGATGCCAGCCATGCGTGAACGCCATTGGATCAGCACCGCCGCCGGTGCCACGCGCAGTTTCGCCAAATGATTCAGTGCGACCATCAATATAGTCTACTGACAGGACGCCATTCTCCAGATGCGCATGTGCGGCCGTGCCCTGAATAGTCAGACTTTCAGCACCCCCGGGATAGAACGACACCGTAGATGTCATTGTTCCAATTGCGCCGTTCTGGAATTCAAGTAGCGCTGAGGCCCAATCCTCAGACTCCATTTTATGCATCTCTGTCGTTACCATATGAGCCTGAAGCCTTGCGACAGGCCCCAATATCCAAATGGCGAGGTCGAGCGTGTGGATGGCTTGGTTTATCATGACGCCTCCACCATCGCGGGAATAAGTGCCGCGGCCTGGCTGGTCATAATAGGACTGTGGGCGCCACCAAGGGACACGAATCTCCGCAGCCACCAAGCGCCCGATACTTCCAGTCTCAACAAGCTCCTTCAGTTTCAATGAAGCTTCACGTACCCGATGCTGGAATACCACCCCGGCGTGTGTCCCCGTCGAAGCGCAAAGATCGATGATGTATTTAGCTTGATCCAGCGACCGCTCTACAG
>CAYPVG010000095.1:0-4852 GCA_964414085.1 uncultured Boseongicola sp.
AATCTCTTGCGCGATTTCGGAGGCTGGTTTCACTACTCTGTCGACTACCGCATCGGCACGGGTTACATGGGCGAGCACATTGCCGACAACTTCAAGCTTCAGGCGATGAAGGTTCCGCTACTGGCCGACCTATTGAAATCCGACAGCGTCCACATCCAGTCAAACATCACATTCGACAACCTCGCACCACTCTCCACCTATTTGGGTAAACCCGGAGACCCCGCGAAGGGAGGCCTACCGTGGGCCGAATACCTGCGCCGCCAAGACTTGCACCGTGCCGCAGAAGCTGCAGCAATGCTCGACACCGCACACTTCATCAACCGGGCCAAAGCGCTTTACGGGTACGATAACTTCATCTGCGACACCTCCGGCTCCATCTGCGAGATCGTGGATGCGGAAAACCCAGAAGATCCAATCCTGTCAGCCTTGTCAGAATCCGTCCTCATGGTCTGGATCGAAGGCAGCGACGACCACACGCAAGAACTCGTGCGCCGCTTCGACCGCGCCCCAAAGCCGATGTGCTACAACGCAGAGTTTCTCGAAGCGGCTTGGGAGGACTATTTATCCGAAACCGGCAGCGCGGAAACGGAAGTTGATCCGGACGCTTTCGTGCGCTGGACATACGCCCGCGCCCTCGCCCACCGCCAGCCTCGCTACAAAGCCATGGCGGACAACTGGGGCATCACCATCCAGGCTAACGACGTCGCTCAGGTTCGGTCTCAAGACGACATGATGGACCTGATCGCAAACGCGCTCCCCTGACATCACCCTTTCAACAATACCTCGGGGTGAGGCGCCGGACACAGCGTCGAGGGGCAGCGCCCCTTGTTCTCAAGCCCCTTCACGTCTATCTCCAAATCCTCGCATCGCAGAACGGCCTAATCCCATGCCCATCAAGCTTCCATCCAACCTCCCCGCCTACGACGTCCTGACGCGCGAAGGTGTGATGGTCATGCCTGCGGATGCTGCCGAGAAACAGGACATTCGTCCGATGAAGATCGGCCTCCTCAATCTGATGCCGAAAAAAATTCAGACCGAGAACCAGTTCGCCCGTCTGATCGGCGCGACACCACTGCAGATCGAGTTGCAGCTGATCCGCATGTCTGAACATCAAACCAAAAACACCGCCGCCGAACACATGGAGGAATTCTACCTCCCGTTTCAGGAGGTGAAGGACCAGAAGTTCGACGGGCTCATCATCACCGGTGCGCCCATCGAACACCTTCCATTTCCTGAGGTGACCTACTGGGACGAACTCGAGGAAGTCATGGACTGGACCCAAACGAACGTCCACATGACCTTTGGCGTCTGCTGGGGCGGCATGGCGATGATCAACCATTTCCATGGCGTTAAGAAGCACATGCTTGATGCTAAGGCATTCGGTTGCTACCGGCATTCCAACCTACAACCGCAAAGCCCGTATTTGCGAGGCTTTTCAGACGATTGCGTCATTCCGGTCAGTCGCTGGACTGAAATGAAGCAAGCCGAAATCAACGATGCGAACGGTCTCACAACGCTGCTTGGTTCCGACGAGGTTGGCCCATGCCTGGTCGAAGACCGGAACCATCGAGCGCTCTACATCTTCAACCATTTCGAGTACGACAGCGGCACGCTCAAGCAGGAATATGACCGCGACGTCGAGGCGGGTGCGCCCATCAATGTACCGTCCAACTACTACCCAGAGGACAACCCGGCAAACCAGCCACAGAACCGCTGGCGCAGCCATGCGCATCTTCTCTACGGGAACTGGATTTCCGAGATGTATCTGACCACACCGTACGATGTGAACCAGATCGGGCGCTCAACAACAGACCTCCGCCGTTAATCTCTCTGGCCGAACGTGTTATGCAGACTATTTCTTTTCGCATGACACTCTTGCCACAAAGCAACGCTGCATGCGCCGCACCTTGCTGACGACAGCAATCATAGCTCTCGCGGCAACCGTTGCATTTGCGCTCTTCATCGATCGCCGCGCAGACCTTCGCGAAGCCGCCATCGAAGCCCGTTATCCTCCTGCAGGGCAGATCGTTCACGTCGACGGTCGCGACGTTCACGTCATCGTCAAGGGTGAAGGCCCCGATCTTGTCCTGATCCACGGCGCCGGTTCCAACGCCCGTGACATGGAACACGCGCTTGCTGACAAACTGGCTGAGAACTACCGCCTTTTCATAGTGGACCGCCCCGGTCACGGCTGGACCCAGCGCAACTCCGCCCTTTCTGGCCCCTTCAACGCCCAATCGGAAAGTCCAATTGAACAGGCCAGGCTTCTTTCAGAAGCCGTTCAAGAGCTTGGTGCAGAAAATCCTATCGTCATGGGCCATTCATTCGGCGGAGCCGTCGCAATGGCCTGGGCTTTGGAGCAACCCCACGCGGCGACGGTCATCGTCTCAGGTGTCACACTTCCTTGGCCGGGCGACGTCAACATCACCTACCGAATTCTCGGCACAAGAATTGGTGGGGCCCTTGTCGCGCCATTGGTGTCGGCATTCATCTCCGAAGACTACGTCCGATCAGCCGCCAACAGCACGTTTACCCCGCAGCCAGCGCCCACAAACTATTCAGAAAACGCGGCAATCCCATTAACCGTCCGGATCGCAACACTGCGCGCAAACAACCAACAGGTGAACACACTGCGTCCCCTCGTCGTTGAGCAATCTCGGCACTACGACCGCATCACGACCCCAATCGAAATCATCCACGGCACCGCCGACAAGACTGTCTTCGCCGAAATCCACGCTGAACCTCTTGCCAACCGCATGGACAACGTCGTTTTCACTCCACTCGACGGCATCGGCCACATGCCGCATTACGTCGTGCCAGGTGACGTCATTGCCGCAATAGATCGTGCCGCTGCACGTGCCGGATTGCGCTAAGGCCCTGCACTGCCTACGTTCTAATTAAGAAAGTAAAGGCAAGTAACATGGCAAAACCCTTCGACGGCGCGATCAGCTCCTTTTTTGACAGCGAAGCACCAAAAGAGGTGCGCAGCGCAATCAAAGATGCGGGAAAGAAAGACATCTTGTCCGACAGCTATCCGTACTCCAACGAAATGGATAAAGACGACTATGAAGACGCCATCGAGGCCCTTCAGCTCGAGCTTGTGAAAATGCAAGCCGACGTGAAGGAAACCGGCAAACGCGTGGTGATCGTTTTCGAAGGACGCGATGCTGCCGGAAAAGGCGGTACAATCAAACGCTTCCGGGAAAATCTTAATCCGCGTGTGGCGCGCGTTGTAGCGCTTTCCAAACCGTCTGATCGCGAACGAGGCGAGTGGTACTTTCAACGCTACGTCGACCATCTGCCCACCGAAGGTGAAATCGTTCTTTTCGATCGCAGTTGGTACAATCGCGGCGTCGTCGAACACGTTTTCGAATTCTGCACGCCGGAACAACGCAAACACTTCTTCACGCAAGTCCCTAGTTTCGAGCAGATGCTCGTCGATGAAGGCATCATCCTCAGAAAGATGTGGCTCAACGTCGGCCGCGCCGAACAGCTTCGCCGCTTCCTGAAGCGTGAAAACGATCCACTCAAACAGTGGAAGCTCTCCTGGATCGACGTCGAAGGCCTGAAACGCTGGGATGCCTACACATCTGCCATCGAAGAAACCTTCGAGAAAACCCACACAGATCACGCACCATGGACCATTGTGCGGTCCGACGACAAAAAGCGCGCGCGCATCGCTGCGATCCAAAGCGTGCTGCACCCGCTTCAGTATGCTGGCAAAGGCGATGTGTCCGCCCCCGACAGCAACATCTGCGGAGGTCCAGATATCTGGGATGCCTAAACGCGGCTATCATCACGGCAATCTGCGCCAGGCCCTCGTCGAGGCTGCTCTTAAGTTGATCGAACAAAAGGGTCCTACCGGATTCACACTGTCAGAAGCCGCCAAACAGGCCGGCGTCACCCCTGCAGCAGTATACCGGCATTTCGAAGGCCGCGAAGATCTGATCGCCGAATGCGCCCAGCAAGGCTATGAAATCTTTGCCGATTTGATGGAATATGCCTACGAAACAGGCCAGCCCTCCGCGCTTGCCTCTTTCGAGGCTACTGGTCGCGCCTATCTCGCCTTCGCGCGTCGTCATCCGGGTCACTACGTTTCAATGTTTGAAAGTGGCATCTCGATAAACCGGACCCCCGAACTCGCCGCCGTCGCTGGTCGGGCCTTTACGGTGCTGGAACGCGCTGCGGACAAGCTTTCCGAGCATATCCCGGAAGACAAACGCCCGCCCAAACAAATGGTCTCCGCCCACATTTGGGCCATGAGCCACGGCGTCGTCGAACTCTTCGCACGGGGCTCCCCGGGCACGAAATCCCCCTTCCCACCAGAAGACTTGCTAGAAAGCGGAATTGGCGTTTACCTACGCGGACTTGGACTTATTCCTCCGGACTCGTAGGCAATCCACCATGACGATGGCCACCACACGGCCCACAAACATCGGCGTCGGCGTCGCGATGATCCTCGCCGCCGCCTTCCTGATTTCCATTCAGGATGTGATCGTCAAAAGCCTCGACGACACGCTCCCGCTTTGGCAACTCTTCGCTCTCCGCGGTCTCATTACGGCTCCGATACTTGCGGCCCTGGCCTTTGCCACGTCGAAAACGTCAAACCCGCTAGCGGGAATATTAAATCGCTGGGCCCTCCTGCGCGGCGCGTGCATTACCGTGGGGCTCTATGGATTCTATTCAGCCCTGCCGTTCATCAGTCTGGCAACAGCAGGCGCCGGCATCTATCTGGCACCGATTTTCATTGCGTTACTATCATCCCGTCTCTTGAGCGAACCCGTCAGCCGCTTCGGATGGATCGGTGTCGCTTTGGGGTTTACCGGCGCAATCGTGATCCTCCAGCCCGGCT
>CAYPVG010000096.1:0-3700 GCA_964414085.1 uncultured Boseongicola sp.
TCGAAGAATACCAAAAGATGGGCATCCGCGCCTTCATCTTCTCGGGCTACCCCCACATCGACGAATGCCAGCACTTCGGCAAACGCGTTATGCCTGAATTGAAAACCGTCTCACTGCCCCATGCCTACGGACGTGTGCCGTCCGAGACCCCCGCAACGCCTCTTGGTGTTGGAGAAAGAGTATAATGAACCGCGTACAACTTACTGAAGATCTTAGCTTTTCGCGTATTGTCTACGGCATGTGGCGGCTGGATGAGGCCGATGACACCTCGCCCGAACACATCCAAGCCAAGATCGAAGCCTGTCTCGAGCAAGGCATCACGACCATCGACCAGGCCGACATTTACGGTCTCTACAAGTCCGAAGAACTGCTCGGCCACGCTTTGAAGAGCTCATCGCTTCGCGATAAGATCGAGCTGGTCTCCAAGACAGACATCGTCGTGCCGTGCGATGCCTTCCCAAACGCGCGGGTAAAGCACTATGACACCTCGGCCAAGCACATCACCACGCAGGTTGAGCGTTCGCTGAAGCTGATGCACACAGATCATCTCGATCTTCTATTGATCCACCGCCAAGACCCGTTCATGGATCACCACGAAACCGGCGAAGCGCTTGATAATCTTGTAGAAAGCGGCAAAGTCCGCGCTGTTGGTGTGTCGAACTTCCGCCCTTGGGATTTCTCGCTTTTGCAATCAGCCATGGACAACGATCTTGTCGTGAACCAGATCGAGCTGTCCCTGTCCTGCTTCGACGCCTTCACGAACGGCGACATCGCATTCCTTCAGGAAAACGAAATTGCTCCAATGGCGTGGTCGCCTCTCGGAGGCGGTGGCTTGATGACTGGTGACGGCGACGTGCAGACCGTCCTCAAGCGCGTTGCGGCCGAAAGCGGTACTGATCCTGCCGCTGTGGCCACCGCATGGCTTCTCGCCCACCCGTCCGGCATTCTGCCGGTCATGGGCACGAACAACATCGACCGCATCAAGAAATTCTCCGACGCTGAAAAAGTGCCGATGGATCGCGAGACATGGTTTGAGCTCTACACAGCCGCACAAGGGTTCGAGGTTCCATGATATGTTTGACGAAGGCCAAAACGACATGACGACTTTTGTGCCCGGCCCGGAAACGGCCCGCGCTTTCCGCGATGCGCTAGGTCGCTTTGCAACCGGCGTGACCATCGTAACCTGCGAGACAGATGAAGGCCCGCTGGCGATCGCAGCCAATAGCTTTTCGTCATTGTCCCTCGACCCGCCGCTTGTTCTTTGGTCGCCCGCCAAGTTTTCACGCCGCTTCCAACCATTCAACGACGCGCAACATTACGCGATCAATATTCTGGCTGCTGACCAAGTTGCGCTATGCCAAACGTTCGCGCGTGACGGCACCGCGTTTTCCGCCGTGGCCTGGTCCAAAGGCGCAAACGGCGCGCCGGTCCTCGATGGCTGCCTGGCGACGTTCGAATGCACCCAAGCTGCGGTCCACGACGGCGGCGATCATGTGATCATTGTAGGAGAGGTTACCCAAGCTCAGATGAGCGATGGTGAGCCACTTGTGTTTTCAAAAGGCGCATATGGGCGCTTTACAGATGCGTAGTAAGCACCGACAGTAAGTCGGAAAGACCGGCCCGAGAATAAAATAAAGAAATCGGGCTATTAGGGAGGATAAACGCCATGGCGTTGCTCAAAGGGTTGCTGTTACCCTTTCAGATGTGGAACGACATCGTTCTTAAAATAGGGCGTGTCATCTCGCTGTTTGCGATTGCCTTGATGGTCCTCGCAATCCTGATTCAGGTCTTTTTCCGCTACGTGTTGAACAACGCCCTGCCCTGGCCGGATGAAGCAGCTCGCTTCATGATGCTTTGGATGACCGGCCTCATGGCGCCGATGGCTTACCGTCGCGGTGGCTTTGTCGCGATCGATATGGCAGTCGAAGCGCTGCCCAAGCGCGTCGGAGCAGTCCTGTCTCTGTTTCTTTTGCTCATTTCTGGCGGCGTTCTCGCAATGGCCGTCAATATCGGCTGGGGCGAGGTGACAGGATTTGGCGGCAAGTTCGCGACCGCTTCTCTTTATCTTCCAGTCGCCGCGGACTTTTCCGAATGGTTCCGAGTGCCACGCTCCTGGATGATGCTGTCTTTCTTTGTGGGCGTCGTCCTGCTGCTGATTGTCAACATCGAACTCGTTCTGCGGTCCTTGATAACAATCCTCGGTGGAGGCGATGACCTAAAGCCCGTCGCCCCCGAAGAAGAACTTGTGGTGGAGTAATTTGATATGCTGATCTGGTTCCTCCCCGTCTTCCTTATTTTCCTCACCATTGGCCTGCCGGTCTTCTTCGGTCTGCTCGCCGCTCCCGGTATCCTCTTGTGGCTCGCTGGTCAGGAAAAGGACATCACGCTCCTTTACCGCAACGTTTACAACGGCATGGACAGTTTCCCGCTGATGGCCATCCCGTTCTTCATGCTCGCAGGCGAGTTGATGAACAAAGGCGGCATCACGGAGCGTCTGGTTGAATTTTCACAGGCGCTCATGGGCCATCTTCGTGGCGGTCTGGCACACGTGAACATTCTGTCGTCCATGCTCTTTGCAGGCCTCTCCGGCTCCGCAGTGGCAGACACGTCGGCACTCGGATCCATGCTGATCCCGGCAATGGAAAAACAGGGCTATACGCGCCGGTTTGCCGCTGCTGTCACTGCAGCCTCGTCGGTCATTGGCCCGATCATCCCTCCATCAGGCATCATGATCATCTACGCATACGTGATGGGTGAAAGCGTCGCTGCGCTGTTCCTCGCAGGTATTGTGCCCGGCGTCATGGTCGGTGTCGGTCTGATGCTCGTCGTGCGCCTTCTCGCGAACAAATACGACCTGCCAAAGGCCGAGCGTATCGTGAAGAAGGGCATGACCCTAACCCCGCGTGAATATTGGGTCAGCTTCGTGCTGCTTCGCCTGAACGTGGGGTGGTTGATTTTCGCGCTGTTCCGTGGCTCCACCGGCTTTGCCACCGGCGAGGACACATCAACAGTCATCGTTCTTGCCACCTACCTTGTCGGCGTCTTCGCAGCGCACGTCCTTTTGATGTCACTCCGCTCGCGCATCGATAGCGACTTCCGGATGGTCACCAAGCGTGCAGTCGTGCCGCTGCAAACCCCGATCCTGATCCTGGGCGGTATCCTTCTCGGTGTCTTCACCCCGACAGAGGCCGCTGCCGTCGCTGTGTTTTACGCGATCATCGTGGCCTTCTTCGTCCTGAAGACGATGAAGCTGAAAGACCTCCCCGACGTGCTCTCGCGGTCGGCCATGACATCCGCTGTGGTCCTCCTGCTCGTCGGTGCCGCGATGGCGTTCAAAACCGTCGTCTCTCTCAGCTACGCCCCGCAAATTCTTGCAGAGTATATTCTGAGCCTCTCCGAGAACCCGCTGATCCTGCTGTTCCTGATCAACATCCTGTTGTTCATCGTCGGCATGTTCCTCGACGCGGGTCCGGCGATCATCATTCTCGGACCGATCCTGGGTCCGATCTTCGTCGAAATGGGCGTGCATCCCGTCCACTTCGCTATCATCATGTCGGTAAACCTCACCGTCGGGCTGGCCACGCCACCGATGGGACTGGTCCTCTTCGTCGCCTCATCGGTGTCAGGGGAAAAAGTCCAGACCATCGCAAAGGCAATCCTGCCCTTCCTCGCCGTCGAGATACTGGTGATCTTCCTAATC
>CAYPVG010000097.1:0-7148 GCA_964414085.1 uncultured Boseongicola sp.
GGTTCAATGAACCGTTGCCGACGATGTCGTCCAGGTTTGCCAAGGCCGGGGCCAGACTGGGAACGTTCATAGCCGCCCACCGGAACGGCTTTTCCTTAAAGATACCCTCAAGGTTCCATGGGCAGGTCTTCATGCACCGCCCGCACATGGCCCCGCCCATGTTGGTCATTCGATACGTCGTGCATTTCTGGCTGTCGGATTTCCAAATCTCGTAGCCGTTGAACATCGTCTTGGGACCAGCAGTGATCGCCCCAGATGGACACTCTCGCGCGCATTTGTTGCAGGTTTCGCAAAACCTCTGCAGGCCAAAATCAATGGGCTTATCGTGAGAGAGTGGAAGGTCGGTAGTGACTGTTCCGGATTTCAGGCGCGGCCCCAGGAAAGGGTTGAGAATAACTTCGCCTATACGGCTTACTTCGCCAAGGCCCGACAAAAGCAGCAAGGGCGGCTGCAACACTTCACCGTCCATGACCGTATGCGCCTTGGCGCTATAGCCCATGTTGCGGATTTGCTTGGCTATCACACCGCCCAAAAGGGAAAACCGCAGGTACGCGCGCATGGATTGGGCGACAGCAATCCAATCATCGCCTGATGACCCTTCCATGGTCTCGTAACCCTGGTCGATCACCATGTTAATCGATTGGTCGTGTGGAGGATCAAGGACTTCACCGCGCGCATCGTGACTGTACCATGCCCATTCCGGACAGCGGGAAAGACCGACCGCGTCAACGCCCAGCCAGTAGCATGTCGCCTTGATAAGCTCCGAAGCCTCTTCCGCGCTCACTTTATTTCTGTTGGCTTCAGGTTCACCATCCTGCAGAAGCACGAATGCTCCCAATGCTTTTCGTTGGGCCATGGACGGCGCAGATTTGACGACGTACCGCCCTCCTGTTGCAGCTTCCTGAACCTTTTTGCCCATGTCACCAAACTGCGCCCGAGCGAACATGTCGGCGCGTTTCGGAACGCGTGGAATATTGGCTTCGTCGATATAGGTCGTTGGCTCGTCAACTCTTTTGAGCCGCTCGAATGGGTGTGCGCCATCCACGAAACGTCGCCGGGCAAATGGGACGGCGTTCGTGGCGTTCTTTACCGCTGACGTTCCAAATCTCCACGCAGCGCCGAATGCGGATTTCGGCTGCTGTGAAAAAGGTTTAAGAGGCGCGTCTGGCGCTATCTCAAACGTTGTTGTGACCGCAGCCAAGCCAAAGCGATTGCCAATATATGGATGACGAAGTTCTCCGCCTTCGACGGTCGCCATCCCAGCCGCAACCGCGAGTTTGTTGAGATCGACATCGCTGCTGGCAACTGTGTGACCGCGCGCCTCATAACCGAGAAGTCGCAAATAGCTGGACAGAACAACAGCCGTTTCCGCCGCCAGCAATCCTGCGCGGTGGGCGGACGCGTCTTTGATCCATGCGGTACCGGCCTCGTTTCCGTGGGGTTCGCGCGGGTTCTCATAAAGAAAAACCAGACAGTGCGTGTGGTTTTCAATCCCACCCAGCGGTGCCTCAAGCGCTTCCTTCAGACTGGCCATGATCACGTCGATGCCAGCGGCAAAAGTCTTGGTTTGACGCGTTTTTAGATCGTGGGCCAAACGTTCCTTGTCGGGGTTTTCGTATGGCTCTGGCAGAAGCGCCTCAGAAGGCAACCTGCAAACGCCAACAACGGCAGCGTCGGCGAAATATCCGAATGATTTCAGATGATTGGCGCGTTCAACAAGATCGGCAGGCGCCTCTGCCACCACTTTGTTCACGAACCCATCGCGTATCGCATCGAGCGTCGCCTGGTGCTCGCGCATTGCATTGATGATAGAGAGCGGATCGTCGTCCCTGCGGTAGCTAAGCTGCTGTGCCGCCGGTACAGATTCAAATGAAGGCAACTCGTCAGCTCGTGCCAAAAGCTCGGTTGGATAAGGCCCCATGTGAAACGGGCGATCTTTAGAGGAAAACAAACGTTGGGCCATCTTGGATCGTTCTATTAGTGCATTGCGTCGTACATGAGGAGAGTGTGCTCGACAAAAGCATCAAAGCGGCAAAGCAACTGTCTCCTTCAGTGATTGCAGAGCAATTGCAGTCTTCACGTTCGCAACGGACTTATGGGGTAACAAACTGCGGTTGATGAACCTGCTTAAATCTTCGAGATCTTCGCAGACAACTTTGAGATGATAGTCCATCTCACCCGTAAGGGCATAAGCCTCTAGAACGTTGGGCAACGTGTTGACCAATTGCCTGAACCGCTCTGCATTTCTTTCATCGTGGGTCGACAACGAAACCGACACCAGCGCCGTAATGTTTAGCTGCACGCGCTTTGGATCGACCACCGCTGTATACTTTGCGATGACACCCGCCTTCTCCAGCGCGGTCCTGCGGCGGGAGCACACCGAAGGCGACAGACCCACTTCCTCCCCGACTTCACCATTGGTCAATCGACCATCTTTTTGCAGGGCTACGAGGATTTTTCGATCTAGATCATCCATCTCGTCAATTCATTCACTATTTTTGGTATTGCTGCACAAATCATCCGCACTTTCACGAAGCTTGGCGAAGATTGCAAGCAACGTGCACCTATCTTCGCTTATTCTTGCAATGCGATATCACGTGATGGAGACGAACAAATGGGCCCCTTCCCGCACAATGCCCCGAAATCGAAGATCACAGCGGAGAACCCAGCCGGCACTGACGGCTTCGAGTTCGTTGAGTTTGCGCATCCCGAGCCACAAAAGCTTCGCGACCTGTTCGAGAGAATGGGATACAGCCATGTCGCCACTCACCACAGCAAGGCCATAGAGCTTTGGCAGCAGGGCGATATCACCTATGTCATCAATGCTGAACCTGGCACGCATGCGGCTGGTTTCATTGAAGAACACGGCCCCTGCGCGCCTTCAATGGGGTGGCGCGTTGTTGATGCACAGCACGCCTTTGAACATGCGGTGAAGAATGGGGCCAAGCCTTATACAGGCGCTGGAAAAATGATGAACGTTCCCGCAATCGTCGGGATTGGTGGGTCTCTTATCTACTTCATCGAGAATTACTACGAAGCGAGCCCTTACAACGACGAATTTGAGTGGATTGAGAACGCGCATCCATCGGGGATTGGCTTCTACTATATCGATCACCTGACCCACAACGTCTTCAAAGGAAACATGGACACTTGGTTCCGATTTTACGGTGATCTGTTCAACTTCAAGGAAATTCGCTTCTTTGACATTGAAGGCAAGTACACCGGTCTCTTCAGCCGCGCGCTGACGTCCCCATGCGGACGCATTCGCATCCCAATCAACGAAGACCGTGGCGAGACAGGTCAGATCGTCAACTACCTCAACAAGTACAAAGGCGAAGGCATTCAGCACATCGCTGTCGGCGCGCGTGACATATACGACTCTGTTGATGCGATTGCCGACCGAGGCGTCGGCTTCATGAAGCCGCCGCCGACAGCTTACTACGAACTATCCAGGACGCGTGTCGCCGGTCATGAGGAACCGATTGATCGGATGGCGAAGCACGGCATTCTCATCGACGGTGAAGGCGTTGTCGACGGAGGAGAAACCAAGATCCTCCTTCAGATTTTCTCTAAGACGGTTATCGGACCCATCTTCTTCGAGTTCATTCAACGCAAGGGCGACGATGGCTTTGGTGAGGGCAACTTCAAAGCGCTATTTGAGTCGATCGAAGCTGAAGAGATGGCAAACGGCGAATACGGAGATCTGGAAAAGGCGTCAGCCTAGCCAAAACTGCCCAGGCAAGTTCACAAGATTTATTCTGATGTTCTTTCAGCGCGATCTCTCGCTTTGAGAGTCATCGCGGGGAAACAGCGGGTTTACCGGCTGTTTTTCGAGTCGCGCTCCAAGGACTGATCTAACAAAATGTGACAGCAATTTCAGCGCTATAGGAGAGATCGCCGGAAACTTGCCGCCAACTTCACTTCAGATATTGCAGTAAAATTGCCACAACTTTGGGCTGTGCTAATAAAAGAGGCCATCTTCACGAGGAAATCGTGTAGCATCGATATAACAGATTTTTGTATTGACGAATTCGCAGATTTTTAAGCTGCGCAATCTAATACTCGCGCAGCACATAAGTTCCTCCCTGACTGGACGGCCGTGCTTGCACGGCCATTTTTTTGGAACTCCAGATCAGTTGGTACTTTCCAAATCTTCAGGCTGACCTACGACCACGAATTGCAACGTCTCGGGCTGGTAAAGACGTTGGGCCACGCGCCGGACATCTTCTAATGTCACAGCTTCGACCCGAGCATTCCGGGAAGTGATGTAGTCGGGTGTCAACCCAGTCGTTTGCATGCCCACGAGAATGCGCGCTATCGGCCCATTGCCGTCAAAGCGTAAAGGGTAGGCCCCGGTCAAATACGTCTTTGCCGCGTTCAGTTCGTCCGCGGTCACTCCATCCCGCGCGATGCGTGACCATTCGTCCCGCACAACGTCGATTGCCTCGGACACTCTGTCATTTGCAGACGCAAATTGACCGAGCAACATGTCGGCGTGATCGTAGTTCACGAGATAAGACCCAATTCCATACGTCAGCCCACGCTTTTCGCGCACTTCCTTGGAAAGACGCGATTGAAGGCCAGAACCGCCGAAAATCTCGTTTGCCACAAAGGCTGCGAAAAAATCAGGGTCGTCCCGTGGGATGCCGGGATGTCCAAAGAAGGCGACAGACTGCGGTGTTGCGAAGGGCACGATGGTGACGCCGCCCGCCACGATGGGCTCGGCTGGGCCGGGTGCGGGCGCGCCTTGCTCGGGCAAGTCGCCTAGGAGTCGGTCAAGTAGAAGGCCGAGCTCATCTGCCGAAATGTCTCCCGAAGCCCCAACAAAAACTCGATCTCGTGCAATGGCGCTTTGGTGCGCCGCCAAAATGTCTTCTCGGGACAGCGCCGCCACACTTTCCAGCTTTCCATCTTGATCGGTGGCATAAGGGTGATCGCCGTAGACCATGGCGTTGAATGTTTGGCTGGCCACAACGTTCGGGTCTGTTGCTTGTGATCTGATGCCTGAGATCACCTGTTGACGCACCCGTTCAATGGCGTCTTCATCAAACCTCGGATTGACCAACGCCTCTCTCAGTAGCGCGACCACGTCATTTCGGTTTTCGGTCAACATCCGCGCCGAAACACTGAGCGCGTCGTTGAAGGTTCTGAATCCCATGCTTGCCGCCAAACCGTCGCGGGCTTCGGCAAATGCTGTGGCATCCAAGTCCCCAACACCCTCTTCGATGAGCGCCGTCATTAGGTTCGTGACCCCGCGTTTTCCCTTTGGATCAAGCGCCGACCCACCCAGGAAGCGAATTTCCAGCGACAGAAACGGAATTGAATCTTCTTGCACCAACCAAGCCTGAATACCGCCTGGAGACGTGACTTCTTGAATTTCGACCGCCTTCGCTGGAAGCACCGCGAAAACGGAGAAGAGGGCAGCGACGACAAAACGGATCATTGCATTATCTCCTCTTCGCCTTCCGGCATGGCCCAACCAGTTACCGCCTTGTTACGGTCAAAAACGCGGGCAGCAGCGGCCATTATGTCGTCAGCCGTTACTTCTGACAGGATCGTTGGCCAGGCTTCGATGTCCTCAATCGTCAGACCGCTTGTCAGGCCAGCGCCATATGTCCGGGCCAATGACTGCAGGTTGTCCTGAACATAAATCTCGGAAGCGCGAATTTGAAAACGAATGCGCTCCAACGCGTCCGAATCCACACCTTCTTCAAGGAAGTCTGCGATCGCCTGATCCATAGCGTCTTCGGCCTCGGCCAGGCCTATCCCCTCGCTGGGCACAACCACGACCCCGAATGTCGTGTCGTCAAGCGAGCGCGACGTGTAGAACGCCGAAGAATAGACGGCGATCTGGCTGTCCAATTGCAGTTGCTCCGCAAAGAAAGATGTCGTTCCTGATCCGCCGAGCAGCTCCGCCAACAGTGTAAGTGCTGCGGCTTCTTTTTGCGCTCCGGCATCTCGTTCTGGAGCGAGATAGGTCCGCACGACATAAGGCTGCGAGATGCGTTCGTCGGAATAGACCAAGCGCCGTTCGGCCAATTGAGGGGGTTCCTCCACGCGTTTGCGAGGGACGATGTTCGGATTGGGCGGAATGACTCCGTAGTGTATTTCTGCTAGTCGGCGCACTTCGTCTGGCCTGACATCGCCCGCAACGATGAGGATGGCATTGTTAGGGCCGTAATGCTGTTCGTAAAATGCGACAGCATCCTCCAGAGTCAGCGCCTCCGCCTCGTGTTTCCAACCGATGATCGGAATGCCGTACGGGTGGCTCAGATACTGCGCGGCGCGTCTCTGTTCAGCGAACAAGGCACCAGGTTCGCTGTCTGTGCGTTGCGCACGCTCTTCGATGACAACGTCTCTTTCGGTTATGATGTCTTCCGGAACGAGCACGAGACCATCCATCCTGCTGGCCTCCATCTGCATCATGAGCTCAAGCCGATCAGACGCAACACGTTGAAAGTACCCCGTAAAATCGTAAGACGTGAATGCGTTGCCGCTTCCGCCATTTCGGGCGACCGTCGCGGAGAGTTCACCGCTTTCCAGTTCGTCCGTCGCCTTGAACATAAGATGCTCGAGGAAATGCGCGATGCCTGACTTTCCGCGCGGCTCATCGGCGGAACCCACACGATACCACACCATGTGGACAACTGCCGGGGCCCGGTGATCTTCAAGGACGACGACATCCATCCCATTCTCAAGAGAGAAACTTGTGACATCCGCCGCGTGCAGCGAACTGCCAAAAGCCAAATACGCGGAAACGGCCCATATGATTATTCGGCGCATTGCTTCTCCTGTGTCCGAAGTACTCGGGCAACAATTGAGCGCAATTAGACGTCGATGGATGCGCACTGGATTTAATCAAAGCGAGGCTAATGACGGTAATTCCACTTCAATCACACTCTTCTCCTCCTTCTTCAAAATTATATTCGTTCTTCTGATCCGAATCTTCCGGCTTCCAAAAAGTCGTCTTCACTCAAAATGCATTTGGAGACCGGATGCAGGAGGAGCACTCAGAGTTAAAGCCTGGATCACATTACAGCATATTCATGTACGCAAGACGAATCGCTTGTTGTTTCACTGCTCCTCTCTTGTTCTTCCCATTCCATGCAGTTGAATAAAGAATGGGCTTGGCCGCGGGCGCAGTCGTC
>CAYPVG010000098.1:0-3930 GCA_964414085.1 uncultured Boseongicola sp.
CACCGTCCAACGCCTCTGGGCATGCACAGGCATCCCAGTCGCTCTGGTCGATTTGGTCGATCGAACCAAGAACAGAGATTTCGATTTCAGCGCCGGACATGTCTTCTCATTGCTAAGGTCACTATAGAAAGTGGCCTACTCGCTTTCAGCCTCAAGGAGATAAAGGTGCCAGAAAGCCTTCAAACGTAATATTCTCGACAACTTTGCGTGCTGCCGCTTCTGGACCAATTCGTTCCAGCGGTTTTCGAAAGCACATCACGTCACACCGTGCCGTACGTTGGGCAAGCAATCGCGCATTGCCGCAACGCTGTTCTGATTGAACGAAAGCATTCCGTTTTCGACGCAACCTTCATCCAGTCTATTGAAACCACGACGAGATAACTGAACTTCCGAAAAGGACTCAGGCAAGGCCACCTTCATTCGATTTCGAAAATGCCTTCGATCTCAACTGCCACGTTGAACGGTAGTGCGCCGGCACTGACGGCTGAACGCGCATGGCGACCTTTCTCGCCCAAAAGCTCGACGATCAAATCGGAAGCGCCATTGATGACTGCGGGCTGTTGCTGGAAATCAGGTGTAGAATTCACAAATCCCACGAGTTTCACTACGCGCTTCAGCCGGGATATATCTCCCCCACACGCCTTTTTCGCTTGTGCCAGAAGGGCCAAAGCACATGTTTCAGCCGCCGCAGCGCCTTCTTCGACAGTGAGATCAGAGCCTACTTTGCCGGTAATGAACCCTGCCTCGTTCATCGACACCTGCCCAGAGACATAAACCGTCTGGCCTGAAACTACGTATGGCACGTAATTTGCGGCGGGTGGTGGCGCGTCAGGCAGTGAAAGCCCACGCGCGGCAAGTCGATCTTCAAAGTCTGTGCTCATATTCTGTCCTTTGTCGTATTTTGCACCATGACGCTTAATCGGTACGCGCCCAAAGGTGGATTAGGCATGAAATCGCTGAACTCAGGCGCTGTGGCAACACATAACGCACATTTGCGAAAGGTTGCACTTCAACCACCTGTTATTTACTGCAGATAGGCATATGTACACGCGAAGACGCCCGCGTGGTAATGACTTTGAATAGACAATGAATTTGCTGCAATGCACGTGCAAAACATAAGAAAAATTGGTCTTCTGATGACCATAGCTGCGCTGTCGGCGTGCTCCGTAGGCGATCCAGGCGCAGACTTTCATGACCCTTACGAAGGCGTAAATCGCGCAACACACGCAGTGAATGTTGAACTTGATCGTTCTGCGCTCCGTCCAGCCAGTCAGGTCTATGGAACCATTGTTCCTTCGCCAGTGCGCCAGTCGGTCGACAATGTTGGCGACAATCTTGGTATGCCTTCGGCGGTGATGAACAAGTTGCTTCAAGGCAATATCGCTGACGCGATACACAACACTGCGCGCTTCGCCGTGAATACAACACTTGGCGTGCTGGGTCTCTTTGACCCTGCAACGGATATGGGCCTGGAAGAACGTGACACGGGATTTGGTGAAACTCTCGCAGTTTGGGGCGCAAACGAAGGTGCATATCTCGTTTTGCCGGTTTTGGGCCCTTCAACGGAACGCGATACGGCCGGCCTTATCGTAGACGCGTTGACCAACCCAATCGGCACGGTTCTTGGAACACAACTTGGTGACGAAGCCGAGGAGAACTCACTGTCATTCACGGCGGCATCCGTCATCAATGACCGTTACGAATTGACGTCAACGATTGACAATATCTTGTATGAGAGTGCGGATTCATACGCACAACTGCGGCTATTCTATTTGGACTCGCGCCGTTTCGCGCTCGGGGAAACCAACGACGATGCCGCGACCGACATTTACGATGACCTTTATGAGGGTTTGTTTGATGAATAATCCGACACGACGCACCGTTCTGGCTGGTATGTCAGCCGCCACTTTGTTGGCATCTCCCGCCTTCGCTCTGACAACGAACGACGCACGTGGGCTCATTGATGACGTTGTTGGTCAGATCAACTCAGTAATCAATTCCGGCAAATCCGAAACCGCAATGTATCGCGACTTTGAAGCGATCTTCAAAAAATACGCTGACGTGCCGACCATCTCTCGTTCGGCCCTTGGCCCGCCTGCCCGCAGCGCAAGCAATAAACAGCTGAGCGATTTCGCGGACGCATTCACTACCTACCTCGCGCGCAAATACGGCGGTCAGTTTCGCGACTTCATCGGCGGCGAAATCACTGTCGAAAGTGCCCGCCCGGTCAAAAGCTTTCAGCAGGTCGATGCCGTCGCCAAACTGCGCGGGCAATCACCTTTCGCCGTGACATTCATGGTTTCTGACCGCTCCGGCCGCGATTTGTTCTTCGACCTTTTGATCGAAGGCATCAGCCTTCTGAAATCCGAGCGCGCTGAGATAGGCGCAATGCTGGACAAACGTGGCGGCAATATCGATCGCTTGATCAACGACCTCAAAGCACAGGGTTAATAACTAGGCTAAACGCGCCACAGTCATGTGGCGCTTTCGCCCAAACCCGCTCCGCCGTTCGACCTCAAACCCCGCATCCTGCAAAGACCGGCGCACGCTGCCCGCGGCCGAATAGGTCGCAGCCGTACCATCCGGGTTTGTATGGTTAGCAACAGCCTGAAGCAATTCCGGCTCCCACAGCTCCGGGTTCCGCGCGGGCGCAAACCCGTCCAGATACCAAGCGTCCGCCTTATCTTCCCAATTGCGGACTGTGTCCCGCGCGTCTCCAACGACGATGGTCAAAATCACATCTTCGCCCGCAAGTCCGTGCCCCTTCGCGAGACCATCAACCATTTCAAGCGCCAACGACTCAAGGTCAGGAAATGCCGACAGGGCTCGAGACATATCCGCCGACTTCATCGGGAAGAGCTCGAACGATGTGAAATGCAGAATGCCAGGCGCTCCCGAGGCTCGCCAGGCCTGCCACGTCACAAGAAAATTCAACCCAGTCCCGAATCCAAGCTCCGCAATTGAGAACCCGTCGCGAAATCGTCCCGGAAGCCCGTTCCCGCCCAAAAAAACGTGCTCCGTTTCAGCAACACCATCTTCTAGAGAGAAATACGGATCATCAAACCGCGTCGCGATCGGCACCTTTTCGCGCCATGTCAGATCGGGAAACTGGTCGTCTGACATAATTCGTCCTAACTAACGTGCGATAATGGTCCAACATTCGCAAAGAGGAGCGCGATTTGGCAACCGTCGATCTCACTGTGCGCGGCGCGGGCGTCTTTGGCCTTGCGACAGCATGGATGGCGCTCAAGCTTGGGAAAACAGTGCGCGTTGTCGATCCCAATGGACCCGGCGCGGGATCGTCTGGCGGCATCGTTGGGGCTCTTCAGCCGCACACACCTGACGTCTGGAACGAGAAAAAGCAGTTTCAACTCGATGCGCTTCTGATGGCAGATAGCTTCTGGCACAGCGTCGAAGAAACCTCTGGCATACCAACTGGATATTCCAAGTCAGGCCGCCTTCAGCCACTCGATGGTGAGCGTGAAGTCGTCATGGCCCGCGCAAGAGCGAGCGGCGCCGAAGAGTTTTGGAAAGGTGCAGCAACGTGGCAGGTCATTGAAGCAGTCGAAGCCGGCGATTGGCGTCCACCTTCGGCGACCGGGCTTTTCATTAAAGACACACTGTCCGCACTCATCCATCCGAAACAAAGCATCGAAAGTTTGGCAGCCGCCATTCGCGCAAGGGGTGGCGAGATTGTTAAAGAAGCCAACGACGAAGGCGTCGTCCTATGGTCAACCGGTTGGCAGGGCCTTCTCGACCTGAACCAACGTTTCGGCGTCACCGTCGGCAACGGCGTCAAAGGCCAAGCGGCATTGCTGAAACACGATGCGGTTGGCCGTCATCAAATCTTCGCGGCGGGTATTCATATCGTTCCCCACTTCAATGGTACGGTTGCCATCGGCTCGACATCTGAACGCGAATTCGACAATC
>CAYPVG010000099.1:0-22925 GCA_964414085.1 uncultured Boseongicola sp.
CTGGGAAGTTTACGTCCAGGTAGTTCAGCGCGGCGTCTACGCGGGCATCAAGCTTGGCTGCGCCGTCGCTTCCGACGCCGTTTCCGCAAGCCGATAGCGCCAAAACGGACGCCGCGGCGGCGCCAAGAACAGCGCGGCGAGAAATGGATTTCATAGGGTGGACCCTCTCATGCTCTAAGTTGCCTCGTACGACGACCTTATGCGGTCGCTCTGCCGAGACTATACGTCAGCTCGTAGGGACTGTCACGCTCTATAGTGGTTCGCACCGCGTCGACCGCAATATTTCGCACGCCTAGGCGGATTTAAGGCGTTTGGCGATATCAAGTGCAAAGTAGGTGAGGATCCCATCGCAGCCAGCTCGTTTGAAGGCAAGCAGGCTTTCCATCACGGTGCGATCCTCATCCAACCACCCATTTTGACTGGCGGCTTTGATCATCGCGTACTCACCGGAAACCTGGTACGCGAATGTTGGTGCACCAAAGGCATCCTTAACCTGCCTGCATATGTCGAGATACGGCATGCCCGGCTTAACCATGACCATATCGGCACCTTCCATCAGGTCACGTTCAACCAGTCGCAGAGCCTCGCCTGAATTACCCGGATCCATCTGGTAGGTTTTCTTGTCGCCAACCAGCAATCCGGACGCTCCGACGGCATCTCTGAACGGGCCATAAAAGGCCGAAGCGTATTTTGCAGAATAGCTGAGGATAGAAGTGTCTTTGTGTCCTGATAGTTCCAGCGCTGATCGCATTGCGCCAATGCGCCCATCCATCATGTCCGACGGGCCAAGGATATCAGCTCCAGCCTCGGCCTGCGCCAAGGCCATTTTGGTGAGAGCCTCGACGCTTTCATCATTCAAGATCACGCCATCCTTAACGATGC
This sequence comes from uncultured Boseongicola sp., assembly GCA_964414085.1. Classification (GTDB taxonomy): domain Bacteria; phylum Pseudomonadota; class Alphaproteobacteria; order Rhodobacterales; family Rhodobacteraceae; genus Boseongicola. The sequence goes on from CAYPVG010000099.1 coordinate 883, forward strand.
CGTCGTGTCCATTGATGTTGTACGGATCGAGTGCGACGTCGGTCATGATTGCGATTTCGGGCACGGCCTCTTTGATGGCTCTGGTTGCCCGGTTGGACAGATTGTCCGGTGCCCACGCTTCTTCACAGCCCTCGGTTTTGAACTCAGTCTCTATGTAGGGGAAAATGCATATGGCGGGGATGCCAAGCTTGGCCGCACTTTCGGCCAGTGCGACAAGGCGATCTACCGTGAGTCTGCTAACGCCTGGCATTGACGGCACGGGGGTTTCTTCGTTTTCACCGTCCCGCACAAACACGGGCAAAATGAGATCATCAACCGTAAGGTTTGTTTCGCGGACTAGACGGCGGCGTGCGTCTGAGACTTTCGTGCGCCGAAATCTGGTTGCAGGGTAGGGTGCAATGGCCATGATTGCGGTCTTTCGTGCACGGTTTCAGTTCCTTTTGCGGTAGCGAGCCGTTGTGCTCTGGTCAAGCCTCTTGGGTTTACCTAGTGTCCCGGCAAAGTCGGGATTGAGGCGAAGAGTGAACTGGTACGAAACCGTTTTTGAAGTGATCGATATGCGGTCCTTCTCCAATCTTTGGTATTGGATCGCGTTGGCGGTGCTCTGGTCTTCAGTCAGTCACTGGGTGCTCGGCGTACCTTTTGATATGATCATGCGTGCGCGACGACAGGGCGAGGGCGAAGCCATGTCGGACCTACAGAGTCTGGTCCGAATAAACGTGAACCGGATCATCTATATCGCGGAAGTTTCGGGAACGTGGTTGATGCTGTTTGGATCGGCTTTGGGCACTGCACTGGCTTTGATGGCACTCTTCTACGACGTGGAATTTGCGCAAGCGGTGCTTTTGCTGATCGGGCCGCTGGCGGTTCTAGGCGCGTTATCTTACCGAGTAGCCCGCAAAATTGCGCGCGACGACATTCAAGGGATGGATCTCGTGCAACAGCTCATGCGCCACCGATTTTCGACCCAAATGATCGGCGTTGTAGCGATCTTTGTGACGGCAATGTTCGGAATGTATCAAAACCTTTACGTCGGAACGGTCGCCTTCTGATTTTCAGCGGTTGACAGCGGCAACTGAGGAAGTACCTCCCACGGCCATGGCTTCGACTTCTCAAATAACTGTAAGCGGTGCGCCGGAGGGCTTTGACGCTCTCTATTTATTGCGCGAGCTTGCTGCCAATGAAGGCGGTATCGTTTGCCATGTTGCGCGTGACGACAAACGACTTTCTGCCATGCGCGATGCAATTGCGTTCTTTGATCCTGGTATGCCTGTCGTTTCTTTCCCCGGATGGGATTGTCTTCCCTACGACCGGATCTCGCCGAATGCTGAAATATCCGCCACCCGAATGGCAACTTTGGCTGGCCTGGTTCATGGCATGCCGTCCCGATTTGTGCTGCTGACCACACTGAATGCAATCACTCAGCGTGTTCCGGCAAGGTCTCTACTTAAAGAGGCTGCTTTCACGGCGACAGTCGGTCAACGCGTCGATGAGGCGGCACTGCGCGCGTTTCTGGTTCGGATGGGGTTTGTTCAAGCCCCTACAGTGACAGAACCCGGTGATTACGCAATTCGCGGCGGTATCATTGATATCTTCCCACCCGGAAACACCGGTCCGGTTCGCCTTGATTTTTTCGGTGACGTTCTTGATGGGGCTCGGCGCTTTGATCCGGTGACGCAGCGCACATCCGAGAAGCTGGATATCGTTGAATTGGCACCAGTGAGCGAAGTGGTACTGGATGAAGCGTCAATAACGCGTTTTCGTCAGAATTACCGCCTCGAGTTTGGCGCAGCTGGTACGGATGATCCGCTTTACGAGGCTGTGAGCGCCGGGCGCAAGCATGCCGGCATGGAGCATTGGCTGCCGTTTTTTCATGACCGGCTCGAGACGCTCTTTGACTACCTTCCGGGGGCGTCGTTTGTATTCGACGATCAATCCACCGCCGCACGTCTGTCGAGGTGGGAGGGCATCGAAGATCAATATGACTCTCGGCGCGAAGCTATGACAGAGAAAGGGCGGCTCGACAGCGTCTATAAGCCTGCAGCCCCCGGTAGCCTTTATCTTGATGATCAGGCTTGGCAGGACGCCACGTTGCATGCACGTACTGTTCAGCTTGTCGCGTTACCTCAACCGACGGGCCCGGGCGTGTTGGATGCAGAAGCGCGCATTGGTCGAGACTTTGCGCCCGAGCGACAGCAGGAGTCGGTGAGCCTTTTTGGAGCACTTGCGGCTCATGTGAATGAACGCAGGCGTGTCGGACAGGTTGTGATTGCTTCCTACTCTGAAGGGGCACGAGAGCGGCTTCAGAACCTCTTGGATGATCAAGACATCACCGGCAGCACTTTCATTACGAACTGGCGCGATGTGCCGGATGAAAAAGGTGGCGTTTACCTCGCTGTATGGGCGCTGGATCACGGATTTGAGACGTCAGACGGTCTAACAGTCGTTTCGGAGCAGGATGTTTTGGGAGATCGGCTCGTTCGTTCGCCTAAGCGAAAGCGGCGCGCCGAGAACTTCTTGACGGAGCACCAAACCTTAAGCCCCGGCGACTTGATCGTGCACGTCGATCATGGCGTCGGTCGCTATAAGGGACTAGAGGTGGTGACAGCGCTTGGCGCCCCCCATGAATGCATACATCTTGAATATGCTGGCGGCGATAGACTGTATCTGCCAGTTGAAAATATCGAATTGCTCAGCCGCTACGGGCATGAGGAAGGTCTTCTCGATAAACTTGGTGGCGGTGCGTGGCAGGCGAAGAAAGCCAAACTGAAGGAACGGGTTCGCGAGGTTGCGGATCGTCTGATCAGGGTGGCTGCAGAGAGATTGCTTAGAAAGGCTCCAGCTTTGGTGCCACCAGACGGCGCTTGGGATGCCTTTTCAGCACGCTTCCCGTATCAGGAAACAGATGATCAGCTGAAAGCAATTTCCGATACTTTGGACGACCTTAGCGCCGGCAACCCGATGGATCGTTTGGTCTGCGGAGACGTCGGATTCGGGAAGACAGAAGTTGCTATGCGCGCAGCCTTTGCCGCCGCGATGTCTGGCGTGCAAGTTGCTGTTATTGCGCCGACAACACTCTTGGCACGGCAGCACGCAAAAGGGTTCAAGGAAAGGTTTCGAGGCTTTCCGATCGAGGTGCGACAGCTCTCTCGTTTCGTCTCTTCAAAGCGGGCCAATGAAACCCGCGAAGGCTTGGCGCGAGGTACAGTTGATATTGTAATCGGAACCCACGCGGTTCTGGCAAAGAGTGTCCGCTTTCAAAATCTTGGTCTGCTCATAATTGATGAAGAGCAACACTTTGGTGTTTCCCACAAAGAGCGACTGAAGCAGATGCGTTCGGATGTGCACGTTCTCACGCTGACGGCAACGCCAATCCCGCGGACACTTCAGCTATCGCTGACTGGAGTGCGTGATCTTTCAATCATAGGAACACCGCCTGTCGACCGCTTGGCAATTCGAACATACGTAAGCGAGTTTGATACTGTCACGATCAGAGAGGCGCTGTTGCGCGAACATTACCGTGGCGGCCAGTCTTTCTTTGTTGTTCCTCGGATTTCGGACCTCCCTGAGATGGAAGAATGGTTGAAAGACCAAGTTCCGGAGGTGTCTTACGTAATCGCGCATGGTCAGATGGCAGCTGGCGAATTGGATGATCGCATGAACGCGTTCTACGACGGGAAGTACGATGTCCTGCTCGCCACGACGATTGTGGAGTCTGGCTTGGATATTCCAACGGCGAACACGATGATCGTACATCGCGCCGATATGTTCGGCTTGGCCCAGCTTTACCAAATTCGCGGCCGGGTCGGGCGCTCCAAAACCAGAGCCTATGCGTATCTTACGACGAAGCCGCGGCAGAAGTTGACCGTTCAGGCCGAGAAACGTCTTAGGGTACTTGGATCACTGGACAGCTTGGGCGCAGGCTTCACATTGGCCAGCCAGGACCTCGACATTCGCGGGGCTGGAAATCTGCTGGGAGAAGAACAATCCGGGCATGTGAAAGAAGTTGGATACGAGCTCTATCAATCGATGCTGGAAGAGGCGATCGCCAAGATTAAGGCCGGCGAACTTGAAGGGTTGAGTCAAGCAGACGATCAGTGGGCCCCGCAGATCAATCTTGGTGTGCCGGTATTGATACCTGAAGACTATGTGCCTGATCTCGATGTGCGCCTCGGGCTCTACCGTAGACTGTCTGGGCTGCAAACCAAGGTCGAGTTGGAAGGATTTGCCGCAGAATTGATTGATCGCTTTGGGAAGCTACCAAAGGAAGTGAACACACTTCTGCTGGTGGTCCGCATCAAAGCGGAGTGTAAAAAAGCAGGCATCGCGCGTCTAGATACCGGGCCCAAAGGGGCAACCATTCAGTTCCACAATGACAAGTTCGCCAACCCTGCGGGGCTTGTTGACTTCATTAGGGACCAGCGCGGATTGGCGAAGGTCAAAGACAACAAGATTGTTGTGCGTCGAGATTGGAAGAAGTCGAGCGACAAGATTAAGGGTGCGTTTGCTATTGCGCAGGATTTGGCGGCAAAGCGTCGGGCCGGGGCTGCCTCTTAGTCGACGGGGGCGTCAACCGCCTCTTGAGTTTCCAAACTTTGGACGAGTGCAAAGCAAACTATTGCGGCAGTCATGGTGCCAAGCAACGCAGGCATGGGTGTGCCATCAAACATCAAACTCACCGGCACGGCGACGAGAGCGCCGATCACGGTTGCCGACGCAGAAATGATTGAAGCTGCCAGTCCAGCCATTTGTCCGACCGGTTCCATGGCGATAGCGTTCAGATTTCCGATCCCTAGTCCTGCCATGAAGAAAACTGAAATCATCCAGACAAAGAAAACTGCGAAAACTCCATTTCCGTAGCTTTCAGAAAAAACGAGAACTCCAAGGAAAACAATCGATGTTATTATTTGGACAGCTAGAGATCGGAGAACAACTGTCCGCATACCAAGGCGGATCACAATGGCCGCATTTATCAAGCTGGCGCTGGAAGATATTGCCGCGCACAGTCCGAACCAAAGGGGAAAACTTGGTCCACGACCAAAGACCTGCTCGAAGATCGGTTGTGATGTCATAAGAGCCACAAACAGCATTGCATAGAGCAGAGACTGCGCCGTAATGGTGAGAACAACCTGTTTGTACGAAACAATTTCCCTGATGCCGGATAGTATCTCAGTAAGCTTAAATGCCCGTCGTTTTTCGACAGGAAGAGTTTCCGGCTGCCTTAGCCACAACCATGAAACAGAGATCACGGAAAAAACGACAAAAGAAACGAAGATCATTCGCCATCCGAACATCCAGGCGATGCCGGCTCCCAGAGTAGGTGCAATCACCGGAACAAGGGCAAAGACCATCATGACAAGGCTGATAACGCGCGCCATTTCCCGACCTGAAAAAAGGTCTCGTGTTAATGCCAAGGCGATCACTCTTGGGCCTGCTGCTCCCAATCCCTGAACAAGTCTTGCAACCAAGAGAGTTTCGACATTTGGCGCAAGCGCCGCACAAACGGCAGCCAAGCAGTAGATCACCGCTCCACCAAGTGCGATGGCGCGGCGCCCGTAGGCATCGCTCAATGGGCCTGTAAAAAGCGTTCCTACCCCCATTCCGATCAGAAACGTGGCAACGACCAGCTGGACTTTGTTTGGGTTCTCGGCTGACACGTCGCTCGCTATGTCGGGCAGGACTGGCAGCATCGCATCGATTGAAAAAGCTGTAGTGGCCATGAGCATGGCCAGAATGGCGACTAATTCCGTCGTCGAAACTTTGACTGAATTTTGCTCAGCCATCGGTTGGGCTGGTGTCTTCGCTCTGACCAGTCAACTCGTCTATGACTTGCAGCCACAGTTCTGTTGGTTGAGCGCCTGGGACCACATGTTGGTTGGCGACAACAAATGTGGGAACACCGGTCACACCGCGCTCACGGGTATGGGAATCGCGTGCGCGGATGTCTTCAACATCGGCATCTGAATCCAGAAGTCGTTCTGTCATCGCTCGGTCAAGACCCACGCCCTCAGCGATATCTAAGAGAACCTCGCGATCTCCTATATCTTGGCCATGTTCAAAATAGGCCTTGAACAGGCGAGATACGACGGCTGTTTGACGACCTTCAACGCCCGCCCAATGGATTAACCGATGGGCGTTGATTGTATTCGGTGTGCGCTTGATGGCTCCGAAATCTACGTCTAGACCAGCCACCTTCGCGGCTTGCTCAATCTGCGCATAAACCGTAACGGCGCGCTCCTTACCTCCAAACTTGGTTTCGAGATAGGTGCGCCGGTCCATGCCTTCGTCGGGCATGTCAGGATTCAATTGAAACGGGTGCCATTCAATTGCCAGTTCATGGTCCGGGCGCTGTGAAAGCGCACGATCAAGATTTGCCTTTCCAATGTAGCACCAGGGGCAAATCGGATCCGATAAGATGTCGAGTTTAACCATCCGGGGTGTTTCGCAGGCCCGGAGATCGCGCGCAAGTCGAATGATTGCGTGGTCCAAGATTGAATGAGTGGCACACAAGGACTATTACGCCCGTCATGACTGAAAAAGACGTGCCTATTGTTCTCCAGCTAGCGCGCGGAGCCAACGACAACAGCGATCCGGACCCGGTTCCATTGGATCTGGGAACTCGTGTCCGTGACCTTAGAAAGTCGCGCGGTTGGACGTTGGAGCAAGCAGCAAAACAGGCTGGTTTAGCACGCTCTACGCTTTCCAAGATTGAAAACGGCCAGATGTCGCCAACTTATGATGCTCTGAAAAAGCTGGCGGTCGGGTTGAAGATTTCTGTGCCACAATTGTTCACATCGCCAGCACGCGATCAGGTCATGGGACGTATGGCTATCACCATTTCCGGTGAAGGTCAGAGTTTAGCGACAGCCACTTATGAGCACGAACTGCTCAGTGGCACCTTAACAAAGAAAGGTATGTTGCCGTATCGTGCGCGCATCCGTGCCCGGTCGATGGACGAGTTTGATGGGTGGGTAAGGCACGACGGCGAAGAGTTTCTTTACGTACTGACGGGAACGATCCGTCTATTCACCGAGTTTTACGAGCCCGTTGATATGCGGCGCGGAGACAGCGCATATTACGACGCCGCTATGGGTCATAACGTCGTTTCGACCAGTCATGAGGACGCCACGATTTTGTGGGTAACTCAGATGTCTGACGGCGATTGAAGCCTAAGCACTCAATTGTTTTTCTGTGCTGGCACTGCCGAAGAAAGCCTCTATTGCCTCTTCAACTTCCGCCTTCGTTAGCTCGTGGGCCTGTGCCAGGTAAGTCATGAGTGGCGATTTTTGAGCGGCAAGCGCGGAAACTATCGTTGCGTCCGCTCGCGGGAAAACGACCTTTAGGCCGCCTAGCGCCCCCAAGCCGGAAAGGTTTTGAAAGGTGGTCGTCATTTCATCTCCATTGCTCGCTTCAGACTGCCGGGCTCTGTTTAACAGCAGCTTAAGACGGAGATGGTTCATTCTTTAAAGATTTCCAGAGTGAATGCGTGGCCGCGTACCCTAAGAGTGCGAGAATACCCGCTGTTGTCAGGCAGAAAGGGAGGCCCCCGAGCTGGAAACTGAGACCCGAAAGCAGCGTGCCAATCAGGCGGCCTGCGGCGTTTGCCATGTAATAAAAACCCACGTCCAGGGTGACCCGGTTTTTGTCTGTAAGCGCAAGGATAAGGTAGGAGTGTAGGGACGAATTCAGTGCAAAGACTCCTCCGAAGAGAAGAAGTCCGAAGACAACGATCGGAATGTGCCCCGGAACCGATATCCAGGAGGCGATTGCCAAGCCTATTGGAATGATGCTGAGCACCCCAACCCAAAATCGTGCGGCCGCCACGGTTTCGTAGGTACTTTTCGTTGAGTTCTTGAGGATGCGCGGAGCCCCCGCCTGGATGGCGCCATACCCGATGATCCACAGAGCCATGAATGTGCCAATCATGAAAAACGCCCGACGCGCACTTTCCGGCGAACCATCCGACAGCACTGAATAAAAGAATATGGGAATACCCACGACGAACCATGTGTCACGCGTTCCAAAAAGAAACGCGCGAGCGAGTGAGAGCCGATTGATTTGGGCATTCTTTGACAGAACAGCACCGAACTTTGTTCCTTTAATCGCTCCTGGTAGGCCAGAGGGCATCCAAGTGAATGTCGTCACCAGTACAAAGAAGAGAACGCCCGCCATGACAAAAAGGGAGACTTGGAAACCAAGCGTGGCCAGAAGTCCGGCACCTAGTAAGAAACCGAGACCTTTAACTGCGTTTTTTGATCCGGTCAGAACGGCCACCCATTTGAATAGCGCTCCTTCTTTCTCCGGAGCCAGGACTTTGACGGCGCTCTTTGCCGACATCTTTGACAAGTCTTTGGCCACACCGGACAGCCCTTGGACGATCATGACAAAGATTACGGAGAAAGTTTCGCTCCAACCCGTGTCGACTTGTGTCAGTAGCAAAAGTGCGACGACTTGAAGAGCCAGCCCAGCGTAAAGGGTGGACGTAAGTCCGAACCTTACAGCGAGCCATCCCGCCGAGAGGTTGGTTACGATGCCCATGAATTCGTAGACTAGAAATAAGTAAGCAAGCTGAATCGGCGAGTAGCCAAGCGTATGGAAGTGTAGAAGCACCAACATGCGCAGAGCGCCGTCGGTTAGCATGAAGGCCCAGTAACCGATGGTGACTGTAGCGTAGGCTTTTAGTCCCTCATTCATAGACTGTGTTACATCTTTTCCGTGACCATTCTCACGATGTCTGCCAGGCGGCACGCGTAGCCCCATTCATTATCGTACCACGCGTAGACCTTCACCTGGGTTCCATTGATGACCATTGTGGATTGCGCATCGACTATGGAAGACCGTCGATCGTTTACGAAGTCTGCCGATACCAAGGGTCGAGTTTCGTATCCAAGGATCCCGGACAATTGGCCCTCCGACCAAATTCTGAACAAGTCGTTTACTTCTTCGGCCGTCGTGGGTTGATCAACTTCGAACACGCAATCCGTCAGCGATGCGTTCAGAAGAGGGACGCGAACTGCAAGTCCGTTCAAGCGGCCTTTGAGTTCAGGGTAGATCAGTGTGATCGCGGTCGCTGATCCTGTGGACGTAGGGATGAGCGAGTTCAATGCCGACCGAGCGCGTCGCGCGTCCTTGTGTGGCCTGTCAACGATCGTTTGAGTGTTGGTGACATCGTGGATGGTCGTGATTGAACCGTGTTTGATGCCTAGTTCTTCGTGGATCACTTTCACGACTGGCGCGAGGCAATTCGTCGTGCATGACGCGGCAGTAACAAGATCATGTCTGTCTGGATCGTAAAGGTCGCTGTTGACGCCGTAGACCAAGTTGAGCGCGTCATCGTCTTTGACAGGGGCGGATACGATGACCTTCTTCACGCCAGCATCATAGTAAGGAGCGAGCTTTGCCTTTGTCTTGTGAATACCCGTGCAATCGACAACGACATCAATTCCCATCTCTGACAGAGGCAGGGCCCCAATTTTCTTGTGTGTCGTGATCTCCATGGAGGCGCTGTCCACGTTTAAGCGGTTTTTTTTGGTATCGGCTGAGATGTCAGCGTCCCAGCGACCGTGTACTGTGTCGAATTCGAGGAGGAGAGCGTGTTGTTCTAGCCGTCCAAACGGCTCGTTGAGGAGCGCGATCTCGGCATTCACGCCTGTTTCGATCAAGTCCCGGAGAACAAGTTTCCCAATACGACCAAACCCGTTGAGCGCAATCCGCATGACCAACCCCTTTTTTTGCTGGTCTACTCGGTACTAGACGACGAACAAGTGAAAGTTTTGTAACAGTCAGCTGTTGCCTTGGAGGTACTGGATGTGAGTGCTGACTCAAAGTAGAATGCCGGGCGCGGGGCCCGGCATTTTATTAGAAAGCCTGATCAACAGCGCGAGCGCCCGCGGACACGTCTTGGCCAAAACCTTCAATCGTGTTGCAAGCGGCCAGAGCCAAAACTGCTGCTGCCAGAAGTGCTATTTTCTTCATTCTGTCTCACTCCTCATACCACCAGACGTCGGGCTGAAATCCAATCCAGTCACCGTACATAGGTAGGGTGTCTGAATACCGAAGCTCTTTCACGTGGGCAAGACGTGCGATGGGTTGGTGCCAGATAGGTACGATATATCGACCCGAGATTAGGGTGCGATCTAAGGCCTTAACTGCGGCGCGATAGTCGTCGGTCGATTCCGATACCAGCAACTGCGAAATAATAGCGTCGACGGCAGGGCTCTGAATGCCAGCCCAGTTTCGGCTGCCTTCGACATCAGCTGCTTCGCTTCCCCAATACAAGAATTGCTCGTTGCCCGGGGACAGCGAAGGAACACCGCGTTGGTACCACGTCATATCGAAATCAAAGGTGTTGGTGCGTTCAGTATACTCGGCGCTGTCGATTGTCGTGACTGTCGGGTTGATGCCCAGCCTTTGAAGAGCCGACACGTACAGATCGACAATCTGCTGTGGTTCGGATGCGCCAGACCTGAGTAAAATCTCGAATTCAAACGCATCGCCATCGCCGTTTTTCAATACGCCATTTTGAATAGACCACCCGGCTTCTTCGAGGATGGACAGGGCTTTGCGAATATTTGCGCGGTTCCTTTCTGTTCCGTCACCAACAGGAAGCGCGTATCCGTCAATGGCACCCGGCAGAAGACCATCGGACAGGGGTTCCAGAATCTCCAAGACCTTGCCTGTGGCTGGACCCTGCTCCATGGAAAAGACTGAGTTGCTGAAAGGTGATGTGATCCTTGGCTGTGGGTCGCCGTTGATCGTCGAGTTTATGAACTCGAAATTGAACGCGGTGATAAGTGCTTCACGAACACGCCAGTCTTCGAAAACTGGACGGCGTGTATTGAAAGCCAAGCCGATAATCCCGGATGGTCTTTGGTGAGGGATGTCCGATTTCACGATGTCGCCGGATTGAACAGCGGGGAAATCGTACTGAGTTTCCCATTTTTGGACGTTGGTTTCCCGCATAGTGTTCAGAATGCCGCCCTTGAAGGCTTCGAACATAGCGGTGCCGTCGGAAAAAAACTCCATCCGGATTTGGTCAAGATTGTTTGTTCCTCGGCGGAAGGGAACATCTTCCCCCCAGTAGTTCTCATTTCGCTCCAGTAGGACAAAGCGCCCGGGCTCGAAGTCGGTCACAACGTAAGGTGAGGACGAAATCGGGATGTCGTCTAGACCGCTCTCGGTAAAGTCTTTGCCTTCCCACTGAGCCTTTTTCAGGATTGGACGTAGACCCATGATGAGCGGTAGCTCGTCATCTTCAGTGTTGAAGGTGAATCGTACAGATCGTTCTCCGACGATCTCAGAACTCTCGACTTTTGCCCAAGTACTTGCGTAGCGCGGATGACCAACCGTCCCAAGCGTCTCGAACGACCAAAGAACGTCGTCTACGGTGACCGGCGTTCCATCGGAGAACTCTGCTTTTGGGTTGAGCGTGAATTCGACCCAAGACCTGTCTTCCGGTACTTCAACTGATTCGGCTAAAAGCCCGTAAAGAGTGAAAGGTTCGGCGTAACTGCGACCTAAAAGGCTCTCATATGCCAAAAAACGCAATTGCCACGGGACTCGGCCTTTTCTGATGTGTGGATTGAGAGAATCGAAGCTGCCCACTTCGCCCTGAACGATGGAACCGCCTTTGGGTGCATCTGGGTTCACATGGGGCTGAGACACAAAATCAGGTGGGAGTGCAGGTTCGCCATACATAGCTATGGCATGCTTTGGTTCCGCAGTCGCCGAGTGGGCTGAGACTGCTAAGGCGATTCCGAATGCTGCGAAAAAGTTCATACGCATTTTGGCGACAATCCTTCTGCTCCCTTATGTTCTTTGGTTTTGAGCCTAAGCGGGCTTTTCAGCCTTTTCAAACTTTTAGCTTGGCCACCGGCAAATCGTTGCGTATAAAAGGTTTACTGCTCGATAGGTTTCTTGCCTGTATGAAACCTGCCTCAATAACTTAGCGCCCGCCTTGTGCGGGCGTTTTTTTGTCTGAAGTAGTCAGGGCCGCCGAACAACACGCACAAAAAAGCCCCGCACCAAAGTGCGAGGCTAAACCTAGGTATCGTTTTTTGCTTTAGATAAGCTTGCCCATAGCGACCGCTGTGTCGCTCATGCGGTTAGAAAAGCCCCATTCGTTGTCATACCAAGTCAGGATGCGGACCATTGTACCTTCCATGACTTTGGTTTGGTCCATGTGGAACACCGACGAATGCGGGTCGTGATTGAAGTCGCCCGATACGAGTTTCTCTTCGGTGTAGCCAAGGACGCCTTTCAAGGGGCCTTCTGCTGCAGCCTTTATAGCAGCGTTCACTTCTTCAACTGATGTCGCGCGACTTGCTTCGAAAGTAAGGTCTACAACCGAAACGTTTGGCGTTGGGACGCGGATTGCGACACCGTCTAACTTGCCAGCAAGTTCGGGCAGAACGAGACCAACGGCTTTTGCTGCGCCCGTGGATGTTGGGATCATGTTGAGCGCCGCGGCACGGGCACGGTACAGATCCTTGTGCATCGTATCGAGCGTTGGCTGATCGCCGGTGTAGCTGTGAATTGTGGTCATGAAGCCTTTGTTGATGCCAATGGTGTCGTTCAACACTTTGGCAACCGGGCTCAGGCAGTTTGTTGTACAGGACGCGTTGGACACGACAATGTCTTCAGACGTAAGCGTCTCGTCGTTCACTCCGAATACAATTGTCTTGTCCGCATCGGTGCCTGGGGCAGAGATAAGGACACGAGACGAGCCATTCTCAAGATGAGCCTGACACTTTTCTTTCGATGTGAATATGCCTGTGCATTCCAACACAATGTCTACATGACCCCACGGCAAATCTGCCGGGTTACGGATGGCGGTCACCTCCATCGGGCCACGACCTACATCAATCGTTGTCTCGGTCGTTTTGACCTCCGCCGGGAAACGTCCGTGTACGCTATCGTATCGAAGCAGGTGTGCGTTTGTTTCAACCGGACCGAGGTCGTTGATTGCGACGACTTCGATGTCCGTGCGGCCAGACTCAATTATTGCGCGAAGAACATTGCGCCCGATCCGTCCAAATCCATTGATTGCAACTTTGACTGCCAAGGGTCTTCTCCTGTTTGCGGCGGATAGGTTTAGCGCCAGAAGGCAATGAGGTTGATCATGTCCAAAAGTCTGCGTCCCGCGAGAATGTGCAATTCGAGCCCGAATGCAAAACTGAGGGCGAACAGTGCGCAGAGGAACAAGCCAAGTCCGAGAGCTATCCTGTTTGTCATCGCGCGCTGTATGGCAAAGCGCACCAGAAGAATAAAGCGCAAAAGCGCCTTTCAAGACGGATTGAACACAAAAATGTCAGCGCTAACAGTTTTTGTTTCAAAAAGGCTGGACCCAAGTCCAGTCGCGCATCCGTTTTCGGAACCAGGTCCGTTGCCGCTTGGCGTATTGACGGGTTTGCGTGCAGATAGCTGCTTTCAAGGCTTGGCTATCGAGTTCACCTTGAACAAACTCGATCAACTCTCGGGCACCAATTGCTTTTGCTGATGGCAGTGTTTCATTCCAGGCATTTGCGTTTGTACGCGCCTCTTCAAGCACTCCCTCTTCGATCATTTTGTCGAACCGCCGATCTATGCGCGGCGTGAGCCAGTCTTTTGGCGCATCAATCACGACAGACTGGCGGGCATCTAGTGCGTAGATAGGTTCAACGGTTTCGTCCTGCCAATCAGAGAGACCGCGTCCTGTTTGTTGCATGACTTCCCAAGCTCGTTGGACACGCCGTGGGTTGTTTTGATCAATGCGTAGCCTTGTATCGTCGTCGATCTCAAGCAACAGCTGGGAGAGTCCCTTCGTTATAAGAAGCTTTTCGCTTTGCGCCCTGACTTCTTTGGAGGTTTCTGGGATATCGGCTAACCCTTCGGTCAAAGCAGAGAAGTTCAATCCGGTCCCACCAACTATTATGCAAGGACCCGCGGCCAAAATGGGCCGGACTTCGCGCAGCCAATCGCCGACGGAATACCCTTGGGTGCCAGGTACGTGGCCATATAAAAGATGCGTCGCTTGTTGTTCATCTTGAATAGAAGGACGAGCGGTCAAAATGCGCCAATCCGAAAAGACCTGTATCGCGTCGGCATTTACAATTGGCAGGGCAAATTTTTCAGCAAGATGGAGCGCAAGCGATGACTTGCCGCTCGCCGTAGGACCAGCAATCAAAATTGGCGCATCTGCCCGAACCGACGCTGATATCTGGTCCATCCAATTCATTGGCGATTTGTGACCTTCCTGCGTTGAACCTTGCGACGTTTTCAGACATTTTCGCCGGGAACGCAAAAACTGCGTTTGAGAAGAAAAGGAATGCGTCCATGTCGAGCGAAGTCAATAACTCCTCCTACAAGCGCGTTCTGCTTAAGATCTCCGGCGAAGCCCTAATGGGAGATCAAGGGTTCGGTCTTCATCCGCCTACAGTCGCCAGAATTGCGTCCGAAGTGCAGTCGGTACATGAGTTGGGTGTCGAGATTTGCATGGTTATCGGCGGTGGCAACATTTTCCGGGGATTGCAGGGGTCTGCACAGGGGATGGAGCGGACGACCGCGGACTATATGGGCATGCTGGCAACTGTGATGAATGCGCTGGCCATGCAGTCAGCTCTTGAAGCGCTTAATATTCATACAAGAGTTATCTCGGCTATTCGAATGGATGAAGTTGCAGAACCATACATTCGCAGACGTGCAGTCCGCCACCTTGAGAAGAAGCGGGTGTGTATTTTCGCGGCGGGGACTGGCAACCCATATTTCACGACCGACACCGCCGCTACACTTCGGGCAAGCGAAATGTCGTGTGAAGCTATCTTCAAAGGTACGAAGGTTGATGGGGTTTACGACAAAGATCCAGCGAAGCACGCGGATGCTAAGAAGTATGACAAAGTCACTTATGACGAAGTTCTGGCGCAGCACCTCGGCGTGATGGACGCGTCGGCAATTGCTTTGGCACGTGATAATGGTCTGCCGATCATTGTCTTTTCGCTGGATGAGCCCGGAGGCTTCCGCGGCATACTTGCCGGGCAGGGTACCTACACAATTGTAAAAGAAAGCTAGTGCGCCTGCATAAAGCCTGCACAGGCGCAATTGGCCCGGAGGCTATACAAAACTCACCAATCGCGGATATAGACTAAATTAACTAATCGCCGCGACAAAAGATAAGAGCACAGGCATGTCAGACGAAATCGAAATTGATCTTGATGACCTTGAGCGCCGCATGGACGGTGCAATGAACTCGCTTCGTCAGGAGTTTTTGTCTCTGCGGACGGGCAGGGCATCGGCTTCGATGCTGGAACCGGTTATGGTTGATGCCTACGGCGCAATGACACCGATCAATCAAGTCGGGACCGTGAATGTGCCGGAGCCGCGTATGATTACCGTCAACGTTTGGGATAAAGGGCTGACCTCAAAGGTAGAAAAAGCGATCCGCGAGAGCGGGCTGGGGATTAATCCAGTTGTGGACGGAACAATTATTCGCCTTCCCATCCCTGAGCTAAATGAAGAACGGCGCCGCGAACTTACAAAAGTCGCAGGTCAGTATGCCGAAAGTGCCCGAGTGGCTGTAAGAAATGTGCGCAAAGACGGTATGGATCAGATCAAAAAAGGAAAATCTGACGGGATGTCCGAGGACGACCAAAAGTTTTGGGAGGCCGCCGTTCAAGAGCTGACGGATAAGGGCATTGCGAAAATTGATACTGCTCTTGAAACCAAACAAGAAGAGATCATGCAGGTCTGAAAATATTTATTGGGGTGGGTTAATCGCGAGGAGAGCCTTTTTTGGGTAGAACAAAGAATTCCACACCTGAGCATGTTGCCATTATCATGGACGGGAACGGAAGATGGGCGCAGGCACGTGGTAAGCCGCGTCTATTCGGACATCATGCTGGCGCACTGAGAGTAAGAGAGATCGTTGAAGCTTGTCCCGACTTGGGCGTGCGGTATTTGACGATATTCGCCTTTTCAACAGAAAACTGGAAGCGCACACAAACTGAAGTGTCTGGCCTCATGAAGCTGTTCAAGCGGTATTTGATGAGCGAAACCAAACAGTTGATCGAAGCTGGCGTGAGAGTGCGGTTCATTGGTGATCGAATGAAGCTTGATCATACGCTTGTGGCGCTCATGGACGAACTTGAGCTGCTGACCGCCAATAATGATCTTGTTCATCTAACCGTGGCCTTGAACTACGGGGGGCGAGATGAAGTTGCGCGCGCAACGAAGCGTCTTTGTCGCGAGGTCGCCGAAGGCAAGCTGGACCCCGAGACGGTCGATGCGGAAACGCTGGCGCGTAGGCTGGATACATACGTACTTCCAGACCCCGACCTCGTTATTCGCACCAGCGGTGAGGCGCGCATTTCGAACTTCTTGCTATGGCAGTCGGCATACTCTGAATACGAGTTTGTAGACACCTTGTGGCCAGACTTCACGCGCGACGAATTCGCAAAAGTGCTTGCAGGCTTTACCACTCGTGAGCGGCGATACGGAGCCGTGCCTGGATGACCCAAGCTGGGGGGGGACAATGGAGTGATCTGGGGCAGCGTTTAGTATCTGGTGGCCTGGCAGCCGGCGTGGGGCTTTGGTTGATGTGGGTTGGAGGGTTTCCATTCCACGTCCTTATCTCAATCGTTTGTGGCATTATGATTTGGGAACTGCTCCGCATGATCGGAGCGGCTAACGATAGCATCCCAATCTCGGTCGCTTCAGCGCTTGCTCTATTGGCTGCAATGGAGCTGCCGGCTGGAATTGCTTTGCCACTTCTTCTTTTGCCAGCGATGCTCGGTGTCGGGCGCCTTGAACATCACAAGTTTACATACGCAATCTACTGCGCAGCGATACTGGTTGCTGGTTACGGCTTGACCGCATTGCGCGATGATTTTGGCTTTGGCTGGATGGCCTGGCTCGCATTGGTGGTCATAGCCACAGATATCCTTGGGTATTTTGCAGGTCGGTTTATTGGGGGTCCGAAGTTTTGGCCGCGGGTTAGTCCAAAAAAGACTTGGTCCGGAACAGTGGCTGGTTGGATCGGCGCCGCCGCAATCGGATTTGCTTATGTCGCGAAGGGAATGGCTGGTGTAGAGTTGATTGGTATTTCCATCGCAATTTCAATGGCATCTCAGCTTGGGGACGTATCTGAATCTGCTTTAAAGAGGCGCATGGGAGTCAAAGACAGTTCCAATATCATGCCGGGACATGGCGGTATGTTTGACCGTTTTGACGGCATGCTTGGCGCGTCGATATTCGTGTTAGTGATTGACGCGGTTGTGGCATTCCCACCTGCGCTGGCGACGCCTTAATGCGCCGGGTTTCGATATTTGGTTCAACTGGATCAATTGGTTGCAATACTGTTGATCTGATCGAGCGAAACCAAAAAGACTACGAGGTTGTCGCAATAAGTGGCGGCCGAAACATCTCCAAACTCGCGGCTCAAGCGAAGAGCCTAAATGCTAAGATCGCTGTCACGGCCTACGATGATTGCTTTGACGAATTGAGGGGCGCACTTGCCGATAGCAATATAGCTGTAGGAGCAGGCTCTGCGGCCCTTCTAGAAATGGCAGAGATGCCTTCCGATTGGATAATGTCATCCATTGTGGGGGCAGCGGGCCTCGCACCTGGTTTGAAGGCGCTTGAGCAAGGCAGTACCCTCGCGCTGGCAAACAAAGAAAGCTTGGTTACTGCGGGTGCTCTTCTCAAAGATACTGCGAGTGATCATGGCGCACGCATACTTCCGGTCGACAGTGAACACTCTGCGGTTTTTCAAGCTTTGGTCGGTGAAGATATTTCTGCGGTCGAGCGCGTCATAATTACAGCCTCGGGCGGTGCTTTTCGCGATTGGCCTACGGAAAGACTCGCATCAGCAACTCTCGCTGAAGCGTCATCGCATCCAAACTGGGACATGGGCCAGCGGATCACGATTGATAGTGCCACTCTGTTTAATAAAGCCATGGAGCTTATTGAAACACATGAGTTTTTCGACATAGAGCCCAGCCGTATAGAGGCAGTCGTCCACCCTGAAAGTCTCATTCATGCGTTGGTTGGATTTAACGATGGCGCGCTTATGGCTCATGTAGGGCCGCCAGATATGCGGCATGCAATCGGTTATGCTCTGCATTGGCCGGATCGGAAAGCCTTGCCAGTAGAGCGGTTGAACCTGTTAGAGATTGGCAAGTTCACATTTCTTGAGGCGGATGAAGGCCGTTATCCTGCGCTTTCCCAAGCGCGTTGGGTCATGGAAGAGGGTGGTCTTGCGGGTGCCGTGTTCAATGCGGCCAAGGAAAGGGCGCTGGATGGGTTTATCGCCGGAGAGATCGGGTTCCTTGATATGGCCGCTGTTGTCGCAGATGTGATCGAAATAATGTCAGGTGAAGGTCTCGGTTTGGCCTCTATTACACTAGATACGGTTCAAGAAGCAGACAGATTGGCGCGGCGCTATGCGTCAGAGTCTGTTCAGAAAAGGCAACACAGGTAGCTCATGGATCTGGCCAGTCTCATTCCCACGTTTGGAAGCTTTGCATTCACGATAATCGCGTTCGTAGTGGCATTGTCCATCATCGTCGCAATTCACGAGTATGGGCATTACATCGTCGGTCGCTGGACCGGGATAAAAGCAGATATATTTTCCGTCGGTTTCGGACCGGTTCTGGTTTCTCGAAAAGACAAACACGGGACCAGCTGGCAGATTGCAGCACTGCCATTTGGCGGCTTCGTCAAATTTAGAGGCGACGGAAACGCAGCATCAGCCAAAGACGCTGACGCAATGGAAGGATTAACGCCTGAAGAAAGGCGCGCAACCATGCATGGCGCGCCGCTTTGGGCGCGGACGCTGACTGTATTGGCTGGACCCGTTTTCAACTTTATTCTTTCGTTTTTGGTATTCGCTGCATTGCTCATGGTGCGTGGCGTCGCTAGCGATCCGATTTCGATCGACGAGTTGCGGCCGGTCCCGGCCGATGTTCAGGAGTTGGCGTCGGGAGATGTCATCCTTGCTGTTAACGGAACTTCAGTCCCTCCAACCGAAGAGTTTCAAGAACTAAGGAGCTCTTTGGAGCCAACAGAGCGCACAACGTATACGGTTCTCCGTGCGGGTCAGGAACTCGACATTGAAGGTCCTTGGATTTTCCCAGCGCTTGCTGGGTCGGTGACGCCAGGCTCTGCCGCAGAAGAAGCTGGTTTGAAAGACGGCGACGTCATTACAGCTGTGGATGGCGATCCGATCTTCGACTTTGAGCAACTGCGCGAGAAAGTTCGAGCTTCCGATGGTGATGCCATCACTCTTTCAGTTTGGCGAGATGGTCAAAGTGAGGTCTTCACTATGACACCACGACGAACAGATTTGCCCCTCGCCGACGGCTCGTTTGAAACACATTATATCATCGGGGTGTCACCGGCGATGGTCTTCACTCCAGCTTCAGAAACTCCCGGATTGGTAGAAGCTCTAGGCTATGGTGTGGACCAAATCGTTTTCATAACAAAGTCGAGTATTTCCGGCCTCTATCATATGATCGCCGGCAAAATCTCGACGTGCAATATGTCGGGCCCCATTGGGATTGCGGAAACGTCCGGACAGGCAGCGAGTCAGGGCTGGCTGTCGTTCATTTGGTTTATTGCGGTCTTGTCTACGGCCGTAGGCATATTGAACCTGTTTCCGATCCCAGTTTTGGATGGCGGGCATCTCGTTTTCTATTTTTGGGAAGCCGTTACAGGCCATCCGCCTAGCGATCAGGCGCTCCGCTATCTAATGGCCGGCGGTCTTACGATCATGCTTGGATTGATGGTTTTCGCAGTTACTAACGATCTGTTCTGCCCATGATACCGCCCGCATTGCGACACCACTGTGTCTAAATTCGGTCACAATCCAAAAGTACCTTCCACATAGCAGGCTAAAACCAGCATTTGAGGTGCGACTATGCAGACGATTCAACGGGAAGTTAAAGGCCTCGAACTCCTTTTCGAACTTAATCTTGACCGGTTGATTTCCGTGTTGGCTCTAGGCGGCGCGATCTTTCTAGCCGCTTATATCGGAGCTCAATTCTAACAGCTTCAAAAGTACTTTTTCTTTAGGGCCGCCGAATAGAGGCGGCTCTTTTGCGTTTTTGACACCTCCTTTGGAATCTGGTTAATCACAAGACCAAGAAACAAGCGGACAGGTGGGCACTCGTGGATATTTTTAAGTTCTTTGGGATACCGCTTGTGGCGTCGACCTTGCTGCTACTAGCTTCTAGCGTAGACGCGCAGACCCGAGTATCGAGTGTTACAGTCACGGGAACGCAGAGAGTACCCGTTGCAACGGTTATCGAACTCGCTGAGATTGAGAGAGGAGCAGTCCTCTCCGATGGCGAGATCAACGAAGTCCTTCAACGGATCAACGCCTCAGGCCTTTTTTCTTCCGTTGAAATAGTCCCGGTTGGAAATGGGTTACGCATCGACGTCATAGAGCGCCCGACAATTAATCAGATCAGCATCGAAGGAAATGACCGGCTCTCCGACGAAGTTTTGCTTTCAGCTGTAACTTCTGCACCCCGCCGCGTGTTTTCGCCGACTCGGGCCGAAGCGGACGCCTCCGCCATTGTCGGCGCATATGTGGAAAATGGACGTTTTGCAGCCACGGTTGAGCCTCGTATCATAAGAAGATCTGATAACCGAGTGGACCTGGTTTTCGAGGTTACAGAGGGACGTGTCGTTGAAAACGAGCGGATCAGCTTCGTCGGCAACCGGGCATTCTCGGATCGCCGCTTAAGACGGGCGATCGAATCGAAGCAAGCAGGATTCTTGCGCGCTGTAATTCGCGCAGATTCCTTTATTTCTGATCGCATCGCTTTTGATCGCCAGGCATTGACGGATTTCTATCAATCTCGTGGCTACGTTGACTTTCGTGTTCTGGATGTAGCAACTGAACTCAGCAGAGAGCGCGATGCGACCTTCATCACATTTTCGGTGCGCGAAGGTCAGCAGTTCTCTGTAGGCGATGTATCCGTCACTTCGGAGTTCCCGGACGCAAATATCACCTCCTATCGCGAGGCATTGCGAATGCGGTCGGGTGATATATGGAACCCTGCAGTTGTCGATGAGCAGATTGAACGCTTAGAGCGTTTAGCGCTTCAACAGGGCTTTGATTTCTTGCGCGTTGAACCGCGGGTGACCCGTAATGCTAGCGATCTCACGTTGGATGTAGAGTTTGCCCTTGTGAGAGGCGAAAGACGTTTCGTTGAACGGATCGATATTGAGGGGAATACAACCACTCTGGATCGTGTCATCCGCCGCCAATTCGACACCGTCGAGGGAGACCCATTTAACCCCCGCGAGATTCGGAACGCGGCCGAGAGAATTAGGGCGCTGGGTTTCTTTGCGAACGTGGATGTAAATACGCGAACAGGATCAAGTGATGATCAAGTCGTGGTCGACGTCGATGTGGAAGAACAGTTGACGGGTAACTTGTCCTTCGGCGGCACATTCTCGACAGACTCAGGTTTCGGCGTCGTCATCAACTTCTCGGAACGCAACTTTTTGGGGCGCGGACAATCGATCGGCGTGACCATTGAAACAGCAGATGAAGACAGGAACATCAGGCTTTCTTTTCGGGAGCCAGCACTCCTAGGGCGCGATTTGTCTTTCGGGCTTACCTTGGCTGATCGAACAACAGATTTTGACAACGCTTCTTACGAGACGCGTGTAACTTCCATTTCGCCGTCTTTGGGATTTCCGATTTCTGAGAACGGGCGGGTGTCTTTGAAATTCACATTGGCGCAAGACGATATCTTTAATGTAGATGCGGGCGCGTCGCCAATAATCGCCGCCGAGCAAGGCGATCTTACCCGCAGCGAGATAGGGTATGAGTACACTCTAGATTTGCTGCGTGGAGGACTTAACCCCAACAGAGGGGTATTATTCACGTTTGGGCAGGATTTGGCCGGACTTGGCGGAGATACCGAATATTTGCGTACCACAACGCGCGTCGTCGCGCAGCGCGACGTGTTTAATGAAGAAGTCACGCTTAGGGCGATCCTTGAAGGTGGATTGGTGAGCGCTGTGGGAGGCGGGACCACGCGTGTCACTGACCGTTT